>CBDUVR010000021.1:0-11013 GCA_965370705.1 uncultured archaeon
AAAGAAACCAGCCCAGCCAATAGAATACTTCTACCACAAAGAGCCGCATACAGATGCAATAAAGAAAAAGCCCATAATACCGTACCTGATAATATCCACCGGAATCCTCCTCATGATAACCGGCTACTTCATCCACTTCAGCCTTTACTACATCGGCTTCATATTAATCTGCGCAGGCCTGATAAAACTCTTTATGCCTCAGCGCTATGCATAAAGCATCATTTAACATGCTCGATATCTCCCCAGTTGACAACCTCATTGACACCCAAAAGCAATTCATGCCAGTAAGCTTTTGCTGCCTTCATCTCATCCTTTTCAAACCTCTTGATCCATTTCTCAAGCTCAGGGCTGCTCCCCGAAACATCGCGCACTTCCTTAAGGTACAGCCTGATAATATCAACAACCCTCTTGGTCTCCCAGAACGTCGGAACAACGCCCGCGCTCGTATCATAATCTTTCAGTTTCTGCAATGTATTCTTGCAGTGTTCATAATAATCCACGTTAATGCCGTATCCTTCATTAATCAATGTCCCGACCAGCTTCTCAGACCATCCCCTGTGAAACCTGCATATCCCGCTATTGCCTGAAAAAAGCTCCTTTACTGACCTGTCAGCAGATTTGCTGCCAAGTTCCTTTGGCGCATAAAAATCACTGCCATAATAAGTATAGAATTTGCCCTGCACCTGGAGCGGTATATAAAACCCCGGCACCCAGTACTGGCATGGCGCAATATAGCCATCCGATCCGAACGGCAGATAATTCGCAACATCAGAAAACTTCACATCACCCTCGCGCGAACCATACATCTCACTCAACTTCCTAACAGCGCTCCGGATACCATGCACAAAAAGCTTTGAAAAATCAGTCCTCTGGTACGCTACATCATACGCAAGCTTTGCACCGATTTTTGCATGCTTAAAAGAGTCCTCCATCTTAAAACTCACCGGGTCGAAATTAGGCAGGGTATCAACACCAACATCCTCCTTACTCAAAAGCCCCTTCTGCATGCACTCAAGCACAAAAGACACTATATTTCCAAACCCGATAGCATCAAAACCCATGCCTTCAATTGCAAAGCCGATTTCCTCTGCAGCCCTCTGGTCAAAAATGCCGCAATTAGGTCCGAATGCCTCATACGGCTCATAATCTTTTTTCCTGTCACCGCTGTACTTCTTGCACACTGCCGGGCAGGGCTCGCCGCACGTTCGCCACTGTTTGGTCTCAATTATCTCTTCGTTAAATTGCTTCAGGTAATGATTTTTGACAAACTTCTCATAAATCTCCTCCCTTTTGCTGTGCGGTAGATAAATTGACATCCAGTTAAACATCGGGAGCCAGGCACCCAGAGTCGACATATTGACACCAAAAGTCCCGCCGCTCTTGTATTTATCCACATACCTGTACTTCTCAGTTGACTTTCTTGCAGAATCAGTCATATTAGCTCCAAGATGCTCCATAAAGATACTGTTGACAACATCCATATCCTTTAGATTCTTTGGTTCAAACACCCTGTCATCCCTGTCGCCGCCATAGACGACAGCAACAATATTGTGCGCCTGCGCAAGAACAGAACCGAAACCGCCTCTTCCTGCCCATCCATCTGAGCCCTTGAGAATATTGCCGTTCCTCACAACCATCGTATTCATGGCCCCCATGTTGGTGTTTATCGCAGCAGGACCGACCGCAAGCACGCGAAAGTCAAGATAAACCTTGTTTTTCAGAAACTCATCCTTGTATTTACGCACAATATACTCATGAAGAGCATAAATACCAGCATCATCCCTGGAATAAATATCCATAAGCGCATCATGCCCTATCGGATAGAACTTCACTGACATCTTTCCTGAAATATTTTTTATCACAACAATCGAGCGCTTGCGAGCCTTGCCATCGATTTTTACAAAATCCACCCCGGTCCTGTACAAAGGCAGCCCTGCGCCGCCAATCGTACTCAAAAAAATTGTTTCAACCACTGGTGAACGTCCCACTACAATCAATCTGTGCGTCCCAGGCAACTTACTGCCCGCAAGAGGACCAACACCAAAGATAAGACTATTCTGAGGGTCCAATACTCCATACTTATAAGTCTCATTTGACAGGTGCACATCAAGGCCATAATCAACAACTCCTAATATCTCATCTGTTTCAAATGACGTGTAATTGCCCAAACCTTTATCTGCATCTATTTCAAGAACTTTCTTTAGCATATAATCACCACTGATATTATATGTTAATGCGCCTTATATAATTTTGTGCACGAAATCTACTGGCTGCCAACCACAATCTCTTTCTCAACACTTCCAACTATCCTGTCATAGGCTGCGATTAAGATGATACCTAAAGTTACGACTACAATAATTAACACAAGAAAACTTAGCATCAATGTGATACCCGAATCCTGCAATCCAGCAAATGGACCACCAGCTCCGCCAGTGTCCCTACTGCCGGACTTAACCTTCTCAATTATAAGATCAAGTATAGACCCGCAATCTTCAAGGCATGTATCTTTTGTCTCAAACGGTTCACAATGCCCGTTCCCGCAAAAATCCAGATTATATTTCTCCTCAGTGCAGGTGCCATCCCACATACAATTCTCTTGATACGACAAACCAGACAGACAAATAAACGACACTGCAACATATACAAGCAAAATTGCGTATTTCATAGTGAATTATTAGCTTCTCTTGTTTATATTTATGATTATGCTCACAAAAACAGTGCCAAAAGTCATGCACTGGGCTATATATTTAAATAATTAACAATTCACATAAAGATAAACAGAACCAGTCATCTCCACGCGGTGCTGCATATGATTGTACCTTTTAAAAACATAAAACACTATATATTCGACCTTGACGGAACCATCTGGACATATACAGACCTTTTGCCCCAGGCAGAGTATGTGACCGGCCGGATCGAAAGAAAAGGGAGGCAAGTCCATTTTATTACGAATAACACGATAATCTCAAGAAGCGAGTATGCAAAAAAGCTTCTTAAACTCGGCATAAGAACAACCAGGGAACATATTTTTTCTTCAGGTTATGTTGCATCCAAGTACTTTGAAGAAAAAGGAATTCATGAAGTATATCTTATCGGTGAGCACGGGCTCATCCAGGATCTTTCTGAAGCAGACATAAGGGTTTCAGATAATGCAAAGAACGTCCTGATAGGCATTGACCGCAACTTCAACTACTCCAAACTGAAACACGCAGCTGACCTTATAAACAATGGCGCAGAAGTATATTGCACAGGCATATCGAAGTTTTTCAGGGTAGGAAGTGACCTCTACCCGGGCGAAGCGCCGATTATCAGGGCGCTTGAGGCTCTTACAGGCAAGATGCCGATACACATTGGCAAGCCCTCAGATATATTCAAAGCAAGATTATCAGAAGATCTGACACTCTTTCCCGAAGACGTCCTTCTGGTCGGGGACGACTTAAACGAGGACATTGTCTTTGCAAACAAATGCGGGTTCAAAAGCGCCCTGGTCCTGACTGGCAGCACCTCAAAAGAAGCAGCTGAAGAGGCAACCGCCATGAAAAAGCCAGGCGCAATAATCCGCGACCTAAGGGAAATCATAACTTTTTACTAGAGCGCCACAAACTTAAATACCTCAACCCCCACTATATTACCATGAACTCATTCACATACAACGACGCAAGAATCTCTTTCATAGGGCACGCTGCGTTCAAGATAAACATCGGCACCATCACAATATACATTGACCCGTTCAAAATACCGGATGACAAGATGCCCCCCGCAGACTTCATTCTGGTCTCACACGGGCATTACGACCACTGCGATTCCACAGACATTGAAAAAATATCCAAAGAATCAACAATAATAATAACCACTGAAGAAGCCAAAAAAAAGCTCAAAGGAAACATCCAGGTCATCGGCCAAAGGGAGAACATAATCATAAAAGGAATAACAATAGCATCAATGCCTGCATATAACATTGGCAAGCCCTACCACCCCCAGGGTGTGGGTGTTGGATTTATAATTGATACCGGCAAATCAAGAATCTACTTTGCAGGAGACACAGACTACACAGAAGAGATGGAAAAACTAAAAGACATAGACATATGCCTTGTGCCAATCGGCGGAACCTACACAATGGACGAAAAAGAAGCCGCAGAATTTGTAAATCACATCAAACCGAAAGTAGCTGTTCCGATGCACTACGGCACCATCGCACAAGGCGACCCAATAGAATTCAAAAGGCTGGCAGACCCATCAATTGATGTCCGGATAATGGCCTGACAAGAAAATATATTAATGACAGAAATGCAAATATACACATGGTAAACATAGAAAATCTGTTCAATAACGCATTCTCTGCAATAAGAACCCAGCCAAAAATCCTTCTGCCTCTTGTCCTTAACTGGATACCGGGTGCAGTTATTTCTGTTGCAGTCAGCCTCATTGCAAGCGACATAATAAAAGAATATACTTATGACAAACTGCGCTCAGCCTTCGGCGCAGACCCAATTGGATTTACTCATGCATTACTCAAAAACTACTCATCCCATTCAGGATTCATCATACTTGCTTTGTTACTGTCGATATTTATCTTCTCATTTGTCAACGCAGTTTATCCAACCTTATCATACCAGATATACTACCGCAAAAAAATACTCTTGAGTGCTGCAGTATCCACAGCAAAACAAAGGTACCTGAAGGTTCTGTGGACCAATATTCTTTTTGGCATCATCTCAATGTCTGCAGTATTCGGGACAATTATTCTCGCAATAGTTTTATTTGTAGTCCTTGCTATTGCCGGCGGTGTTGTGGGAATCCTGCTTGGGGGCATCGCAGCATTGATTGCGATTATCCTGTTGATAATATTTGCTGCTTACATAACGCCAATGTGGGTCGTACTCGAGCCGATAGTTGTGATTGAAAACCTCTCAGGGCTTTCGGCAATAGAAAAGGCTCACAAAATACTCAAAGGAAAGCTTGGTGAAGTATGGATATTCATAATACTGCTTGCAGTTGCAAACGGGCTTTACTTCTGGATGGCGGGCCTTATCGCAGGCGCCGTAGAATTCCTTATTGGCAGCTACACCATTGTAATTGAGATGATACTCATGCTTTTGCCATCTGCATTCATCCTTTTGTCTTACGGCCTGTTATATCTTGAAATATCGCCTGCATCAATAAACCTGTCGGTCTCCCCCCCTCCGCCGACGCAGTCGCAAGGACAGAACAACACTCCTCAACCTCTGCCGGAACAACCGACGTAGTCTTATTCCTGCCCAGGCTGAATGTATTACTCATACAATCATCTATGCGCCTCCCATACAGGAGCGCAAGTCCGGCGCATGATTCTGATCTCTCGCCGTCAGCATAGTAGCGCCTGCAAAGAGTCTGCATTTCATCAGTGTCAATTGCATTGTCCAGCAGTTTTTTGCAAAATGTGGAACTTGTAGGTGTAGACAAGTAATATGTGCCGTTCTCTTCAGCACACAGGTCAGGTACCAGAAAATCAGTAAATGCTTTTCCGGAAAATCCCTCTATAACAAATATGCTAAACACATTTAAAACAACCGCAGCTATCCCGATAATCAAAAATAACTTTACAATCTGTGACTCCTGCATAAATATTATTTGTCACTAGAATATTTATATATCTGCTAACATAAATAACATCTTATGTTATTAATGATTGTCGCAGCAATCCTGATTGCCTTTGGTATATTCCTACTGTATTTCCTTGACAGGGAGCTTGAAGAAAACAAGATGTATATGGTTCTTTTCCTGGGTCTTGCTCTTGTCGCTCTTGGAATATTTACAATATTCTACGCCATCCCTGTAGAACTGATAAAAATGAAGCTATTGGGGCTCGCAATGTCTGTTGCAGGATTCTGGCTGGCGTTTAAGTTTCCCGGAGCTACTGAAGTACAGGGAGAGGGATTTGGCCTTACAGGCATTATACTGGGGCTCATAATATTAGTCATCGGCCTTTAC
This sequence comes from uncultured archaeon, assembly GCA_965370705.1. Classification (GTDB taxonomy): domain Archaea; phylum EX4484-52; class EX4484-52; order EX4484-52; family B79-G9; genus B79-G9. The sequence goes on from CBDUVR010000021.1 coordinate 5,971, forward strand.
TTGTTCATCTTCTGAGTCATCGAATAGAAATTTAAATGTTTCACAGTTATTATTATCCGGTATATATGGTTCTCTCAGACACTGACATCAAGGCAAGACTCAGGAAAGGCGACCTCGTCATAAAAGACATTGATTTCGATAAACAGATAGGCCCCAGTTCAGTTGACCTGCGCCTCGGAAACAGGTTCCGTATGTTCAAGATGTCCGACCACCCGATGATAGACCCTCTCAACTATCATGACGAATCAATAATGGAATGGAATGACGCTGACACAAAGGTCGAAGAATGCAGTTATACGCGGCTTTACATATCTGAAAAACCGTTCATAATACACCCGGGCGAGTTTGTGCTCGCATCACTCAGGGAATTTGTGTCAATACCAGCCAATCTTGTCGGCAGGCTTGAAGGCCGCTCTTCTCTTGGCCGCCTTGGCCTCATGGTCCACTCCACAGCCGGCTACGTTGACCCGGGATTCAGGGGGCACCTTACCCTTGAACTCGCAAACGTGGGCAAGCTTCCTGTAAAACTGTACCCCGGAATGAGAATATGCCAGATAGTATTCGAGAACATGACCTCCCCGGCAGCAGTTCCGTACGGGACAAAAGAGGGATCAAAATACCAGGATGAATTGGGCGCCACCCAAAGCAGGATTAACATTGATGAAGATATCTCAAAGCCAGAGTGACGGATCTATATGCTTTCCGGAGACTACAAAATCATAAACAAAAAGGGCCGTATCTGCATTGATACTCTTACAAGCCCTATAGAAAACTTCTTCCTCAGTGAAACATACATAGTAGGATCACACAAGACAGAAAACCTTGGCATAGAAAGAATAATAGCAAACATTCTATCCAACCCAAACGTAAGGGCAATCATCATCTGCGGCAGGGAATCATTCGGCCACTACGCAGGCCAGGCGCTCTTATCAATCTGGAAAAACGGCGTCGACAATGAGGGCAAAATCATCGGCGCAAAAGGCCCCATTCCATATATGGAGAATATTGATGCGCAGGTAGTCGAGCGCTTCCGCGAACAGGTTCTTTATGTTGAGGATATGATTGGCGCCGAAGACCCAAAAGCAGTCCAGGCGCGAATCCACGAAATCCTGAAGCGCAGCATGCCCCCATTCGACAAGCCCGCGCTCAACGTCGAAGGCATCAGCAGGAAAAAAAGCGCGAAAATCACACAAACGAGCGCAGAAAAGCTCATAGTCACACAGGGCATAGAAATAGACCCTCTTTCATTCAAAATAACATGCAGATTATAAGGAGGCATAACCTCCCTGATGCATGCGTTCTGATTAGCTATTGCAGGAATATTCAAAACATTGGCTACTGGTACAATCCACAATAATTATGCAACAGCGCCAGAGGTATTTCATCTACCAGTCGGAAGATATAAATAATTTTGTCTATTTATAATTACACTGTGGTAAAAATGACATATGGAACTTATCTTGGTAAAAATGGATTTAATGAACAGACAGGAAATCTGGAAAAGGAAAATGGCCCATACATGACAAAGAGAGGTCTTAAAGAGTATGCAAATACGTCACGTCTTGAAGCAACGGCAAGGGAGCATTTAGAGAAGGTATATAGGTGGGCTCTTCATCATGGAGTACATGGAGTTCCCGGTGATGCAGAGATATCACCCCGCAGAATAACAGGTTCTGCATTAATCTCGGCACTTGTTCTTGGAGTAGGAGTAGGCGGCGCTGCCGCTCATACGGAAAATACAACAGATATAAACTCTGTTATAGGCAATATAGCCATAACCATTAGAGGAAATGTGAGTGGTGAATCGCCAGATCCTTATGAGTGTTTATTCGCAGATGACGGAAATCTATCTCAGATTGGTCCTGCACTTGCTTTAGCTGCAATGGTGGCTAAATATGAAAGTGAAAAATTGCCGAGAGTAGAAAAAGAGGCAGCGGAAATTATTAATCTGGATGGCGAGCATAAACCTCCTATGGATGTATCAAAATTTGTTAATGCTGATTGGTCAGAAGTTATTGAGTGGGACGGCAACTTATACTGGCGGGATGGCAGCATGGGTAGAGCTGAAGAGGGTAAGATGTATATACAGGAATTAACCCCTCTGACTGATGCAGAAGAATCGTATTATAGAAATATATATGATGGGCCCAAAAAACCACGAGATAACAGAATATTTGAAGAGAAAATAGCGATTAAATGAGCGTCAATAGGATGCATCTTATAATGGTATAGATGAGCATTCATGATTGACCACACATATGGCTTCTGGCTTTCGTTATAGTGTATATTCTCAGGCAACTGCCTCTACAAACTTACCTGCTTTCAGCTCCTTTTGATTCTGAAACACTATTTCTTTTAACACTCTTTTCCTGACTTCTTTCGGTCTTCACCTCACAAAATAATATCCTTTTTATACTCTGATGTCTAAAATAGAACTACAAATCTAGTTGACACAGCTAATATACTTAAAAAGGTGATAAAAATGAAAGAAAAAATATCCAAATTTAAACTTAAAGGAATATCAAAAAGCGCAATAACAATCGTTCTCCTGCTCCTGATAGTCGGCTCTTATGCAGCATTTTCAGCAGCGCCGAAAGAAGTGACATTCAAAAGCACGGCAGAGTCAGTTGATGTAACAGTATACAACTCCGATCTCGGGGTCGTAAAGGAAGTAAGGACTGAGGCGCTGGATGCAGGCCACAACATGGTCTACTTTAAAGGGGTCGCAAGCCAGATAGACCCGACAAGCGTCCATTTCAAAGACCTCACATACCCGAAAAGCATTGTACTTGAGCAAAACTACGAATACGACCTCGTAAGCAAAGATAAATTGTTTGAAAAATACATAGACAAACAAATCACAATCAGGGTGAAAAACGGCGAAAGCACTGAAACAAAAACAGGCACATTGCTCAGCCATTCAGGCAACCAGGTCATACTAAAAGATGCATCAGGAAAAATACTTATCCTAAACGCAGATGAAGTAGAGCTTCCTGCACTCCCGAAAGGGCTCATCACCCAGCCCACCTTAAAATGGCTTGTAAACAGCGCAGCCACAGGCAACCATTCAATCGAGCTGTCATACATGACAGGCGGCATGAACTGGAACGCAAACTACGTTGCTGTAGTTGACAACGAAGATGAAAATGTGGACCTCACCGGCTGGGTGACAGTAAACAACAACGCAGGAACCACATTTGAAAACGCCAGGCTCAAGCTTGTGGCAGGCGACGTCCACAGGGTCCAGAGTGCCATACCTGCGCCAAGAGCGATGTATGATATTGCAGACGAAAAAGCAGAAGGCGGACAGTTCCAGGAAGAGCAATTATTCGAATACCACATGTACACCCTGCAAAGGCCGACCACCCTCCAGAACAACCAGCAAAAGCAGGTCACACTATTCAATGCCCCCGATGTCTCCGTAGTCAAGGAATTCGTATTCGACCCCGCAAGGCGCTACTACTGGCAAAGCTCAGACAGCACCAAGATAAACGTCATGCTGAACCTCAAAAACGCAGAAGAGAACGGCATGGGACTGCCGCTGCCAAAAGGGATAGTGCGCGTCTACAAAAAAGACTCAGAAGGCAAACTCCAGTTCATAGGTGAGGACTCAATAGACCATACACCAAAAGACGAGGAGATAAGGCTATATCTTGGCAACGCATTCGACCTTGTCGGTGAAAAGAAGCAGGCAAAATACACAAGAATTTCAGACCACGTAAGTGAGACATCCTACGAAGTGGAGTTGAGAAACCACAAGGATGAGGACGTATCCATCAATGTCATCGAGCACCCGTATGGCGACTGGGAAGTCACAGCCACATCAGACCCGTACGACAAAAAATCAACAAACGAGCTCCAGTGGACATTAAAAGTACCCAAAGACAGCACAAAGACACTGACATACACGATCAGGACCCGGTGGTAGACTTAATGTGAAAGAAAAAATCAGGCTCAGGATATACCAGTACAAAAAAGGAGAGAATATCCCTAGACACAAAAAGGACCTGAGCCTTCCCATATATTTACACAAGCCGGATGACTTTGCAATGTTCATCGCAAAGCACTGCGGATGCCATTTCTTCCACATAAGCTACTCAAACAAGGACAACAAAGCAAGGCGCCTCTGCGACATAAAAATAGCAAGCTGCGGCAAAAAGCAGGTAGAATACACAATACTCTTCCACGAAGACCATACAAGGTTAACCCTGCTGCTGGAAAGAAACAAAAAGAAAAGGCACCTGATGAAAGAGACCACAAGCGCAGGAAAAAAATCCATCGGCCACAGGCACGGGTTGCCTGATGCCAAGAGCGCTGAGAGCATGTATGGATAAGACAGCACATAAACATTTAATTCTAAAAGCGCTCATATTTCCAGAAACTATTGTAATAACCAATGGTAATAAAATGCAGATAAAATTCACAAAAATGCACGGTCTTGGAAACGACTACATCTTCATAAACTGCTTTGAACAAAATCTTGGCAGCATAAACCTCAAAGAACTCGCCATCAAAATGAGCAGCCGCCATTTTGGCATCGGCTCAGACGGCATAATCCTGATTATGCCGAAAGAATCAGAAGAAAACGACTTCAAATACAGGATATTCAATTCAGACGGCTCAGAAGCGGAAATGTGCGGGAACGGCATAAGGTGCGCATCAAAATATGTCTATGACCACAGCCTGACAAAAAAAACAAAACTAAGATTCGAGACAAAGGCAGGCATAATAAAGCCGGAACTGATAATCGAAAACAACACAGTAAAAGATATCCGCGTCGACATGGGCGAACCCGTCCTTGAGCGCAAAAAAATACCAATGAAAGGGCCAGCAGGCACAGTCATAAACGAAGTCCTCAGCATAAAGAACAAAAATCAGAACATACCCCCAAGTTGGGAGGGTGGGGGCTCGAGGATGGATATCACAAAACACAAAGGGGGAAATACTTTATATCACAATAAAAAAACCCTGAAAATAACCTGCGTCTCAATGGGAAATCCGCACTGCATAATATTCACCCACAACACAGAATTTGAAGGTTTC
>CBDUVR010000022.1:0-10932 GCA_965370705.1 uncultured archaeon
TAATGCGAAGTTTTGTATGAATCTTCGCAGTGTTGGATTTTCTGTGGTTTGCCTCCGGGTGAGGTGGGAGGGAAAGAGGATAAAAGTTGTTGCGCTCTGGAAGTGGCTTCTTTTGGGGTTTTGATCATTTTTATATACTATTGCAGGCATATTTGTGTTTATGGACTATTCTTATGAGGATCTGCACAAGTTGACTAGCCTGCGCGGGAAGATGCAACAGTTGTATTCAAATCTGGCACTCAGGACTTTTGCGTTTTCATGTGTTTCTTTTTTTGTGCCTATTTATCTGTTGTTTTTCCAGGGGTTGAGTTTTGAGAGTGTGGCTTTGTTTTTTGTTGTGTTTTTCGGGGTGGAGGCTCTTTTTTCGCCACTTGCTCTCGTGCTTTCGCAGAGGATCGGGCTTAAGAATACTGTTGTTGTTTCTATGCCGTTTAGTATCCTTTTTTTTGTGATGCTTTACAGGATGGGCGACGGGCTTTTGCTTCCTTTGTGGCTTGTCGCGCTTGTTGGCGGCGCGGGGGAGGCGCTTTACTTTACTGCGCTTAATATTGATTTTGCTCTCAATACGAAGAAGGAGTACAGGGGGTATAATATGGGGGCTCTTGATTCTTTTTTTAAGTCGTCTGCGCTGTTCGGACCGATTTTCGGGGCATTGGTTATTGTGTATTTTGGCTTTGAGCTGCTTTTTGGTCTTGTGCTTCTTGTTTTGATGCTCTGTATGATTCCTGCTCTGCTTGTGAGGGTCAGGCGGGAGAAGTTCAGGATTCGTTTTTCGAGGGTTTTCGGAGTTCGCAATGTGCGGTATTTGCTTGCGTTTTTTGCATACGGTGTTGTGTCGGCTGCGGAGTGGTTTTTGTGGCCGGTGTTTGTGTTTGTAGTGCTTAGTTCCGGTGCGATGAATGTGCCGTGCCTGATGAATGTGGCGCTTGCCGTTGCATTGGTGGGTTTGGGTAGTGCGGTTTTCGCGGGTTTTTTCAGGTTTGCGTCATCGCGTTTCAGTGTTTCTGCTTTTTTGAAGGCGGGGGCTTTGCTTTATGCTGTGACGTGGGTTCTTCGGGCGAATAGTTCTGCTGCTGTTGATATTTATGCTCTTTCGTTTCTTAGCGGGCTTGTGATTGTGCTTGTGCATATTCCCTTTTTTACTGATACGATTGAGAGGGCGAAGGAGAGAGGGGTTGTTGAGTTTATCGCGTTTAGGGAGTTTGTGGTGTGTGCCGGTCGGGTTGCGTTTTTTGGAGTGATTTTTTGGGCGCTGGCTTTTGGAGGGTCCGTGTTTGATGTTGGGTTTTTGGCGGCTGCTGCGGCCAGTCTTTTGTTTCTGGCTGTCTGATGGCGCCTGATTGCCTGGGGTTTTGGTTTTTTATGCGCTGTTTTTTCGGAAACTTTATTTACTAGTGTGACCTTAGTTTTTGTGTGATGGTTGAGCAGTAATTTTGTTAGATTGAGAATGGGGTTTATGGTTGATGTTGTGAAGTTGCACAAGTTTAAGTGGGAGATTCCGGTGGAAATGAATCTATTTTTCCATATCAGGTGGATTTAAATGGTTCGCGCATTTCTGAATCGAATGGATGAAGCAGAGCTTCGTGAGGCTGAAAGACAGAGCCGTCATGTGTTAGGGGTAGGTCCGGATGCGAATTTTCGGGAAATAAAGAATGCTCATAAGGTACAATCGATGCGTAATCATCCAGATACGTCAGGTTCTAATCTGAGCGTTGATGAATTGAAAGTTGTGGATGAGAGGCAGAGAGAAATTAATAACGCGTATGATGTGCTTGAATTTATTCATGATTTAGAAGAGAGGGCTTATAAGCGTAATAAAGCGTCGGGACTTGATGAGGAAAGGCGTGAGGAGCCAAATAATCGTGGTCAGGGTATTGATCCTCAGTTGCCTCAAACAGGTGTTGTATCGAGACGAGATAAAGAGAGTCCTGCTCCTGTTGAGGCACTGGAGCTTTATAATGAGCAGCCGAGGGAAGGATTAGTGCCTTATAATGGGCCGCCGAGAGAAGATGGATCGGAGCAGGATGTTTTTGGTATATGCGAATTATGCGGGAGTAAATTGATACGTAACAAGCAGGGTCATATTTATTGCAGTAATCCTGATTGTTCTACACATAAGAAGCGTTATCGGGATTATATACCTATATTTAGAAGAAAGAGACCTACCACGTTCGGTATGGATTTGAAGGCTTCTTCGAAGACCCGTGATAATGTTTGGGACAGGTACTTTGATCCTGTAAGGCGCAATTTTCGCAATACTTTTCATGATAGATGGCATAATACGAAGAATTGGCGTGATGTCAGAAAATCAGGAGAATGGGCGCGTGAGATAGATGACAGGTCAAGTGAGCGCAGGGAAGTTGAAGAAGAAGCACGTAAATGTTTTAAGCGCGGCGATACTTATCAGGAAGCTGCGGAGTATCTGATTGGGAATTATTCCGGCAGAGGGTGGTGGAGCCGTGATGAGGCCCGTGTACTTCACCTTCAGCAGAATGAGGTTAAGGCGATTATATGGGATGTTTATAATCATCCTGAAAAGCATGGTGTTTCTCGAAAGGAGATATATAACAGTCCGGGGATGAAGGATGCGCATAATTCAGTCAGGGGCGTTTCCGGGGCAGTTGGGCGCGCGAAAATACATATGGGCAACTGGACCAATAGAGGGAATTTGGGCAAGGTGTCTAATCTACAGAGGGAATTAGGGAAATTGGAAAGTGAGAGAGATGATCTTGGCAAAGAGTTAGGGAAGCCGGAAGTTGCCAATAATGAAGTGAGATTTAGAACTGTGAAGGCTCAATTTGATGCAAAGGAGAAGGAAATTGAAGAGACTTTGAGGAAGATTGAGGATATTGAGAAGTACCCTGAGCTTGGGAAGAGGAATTTGAAGAGCTACGGGCAATGGTTTAAGAACAGGAGTTCGTCGTTGAGAGATGCTAAAGATAAAGCCGGCGGGAAGATTGTCAGCGGGTATAGTAAACTCAAGGCGAAAACGTCGGGAGTCCTTAGCGTGGTTTTTGCGATTGTTATTTTTGTAGCTATGCTGGTTTTGACGCAAACCGCAGGGTCTGCTTATTTTCCAGTTAATGCATGGCAGATCCTTGTTTTTCTGGTTCTTGCCATACTGATTGCGCTTATCAAAATTTCGCTTTCAGAAGATGAGTCTGCTGAGGAAGAGGCTAAGGAGATAGCAGGCCTTATGATTCTTATCGGTACGATCATTGCTATTGTTATTGGCACTGTAAGCGGGGGATTTACGTGGGCATCTTTTATATTTTGCATTATCTGCGGTTTGTATCTTTATTTTGATTTTTTGACAGACAATGTGATTGTGAGTTTCCTGTTGTTTATTGGCATGTGTTTTTTGATTTTTTTAACAATGAGCGGCTGGATAGATATGTTTAGTGTGCAGGTTGAGAAGCTGGCAGTTGAGGCCGGGTTTGATGAGGCGATAGAGACGAGCATCCATTCTATCAGCGACGGGGCGTCTGATGTGTGGCTTATGCTGTCGGATCCGAATGGGTGGTTTCAAAAAGAGCAGCAGGAGAAGGATATGGAGAAGGCTGAAGGTCAGTCGAAGAAGGCTCTTGAGATTACAGCTGCTACTATGTGGCCGAGTAGTGTGAATATGGGTGAAACTGCTAATCTTGCCGTGGAGGTTGAGAATTTTGGTGAAAAGGATGCAGAGAACGCAGAAATTTATGTCAAGGTTGATAAGGATGATATTGGGCATATTTCTGTCCGCGGCTATGATGATGAAGAAGGTAAGGCTTTGAGGTATATCGGGGATGTCCTGAGCGGAACGACGGCACGGCATGTGTTTTCTGTTTCTGCACCTCCTGACTGCATCGGGACGTTCAAGCTGGTTTCCGGTGTTGAGTATGATTATGAGGTTATTGCTACAGGCGATATTGCTGTTATTTCCAAGGACCGGTATGAGGAGTTGAGGAGACAGGGAAAGATGAAACCAACGAGGCATGTTACCACGTCCGGCGGGGGGCCGGTTTCAGTTAATGTGCAGACTGATAAGGATGAGCCGATTCCTGTTCGTGTCGGTGGTGAGAGCAGCGGTGACGATGTTCAGGTCCAGGTTGTTGTGCTTAACCACGGGTCAAGTACCGGTACCTTGTGGCTTACTGATGTAGTTGTTAAGCTGCCAAAGGGTTTTGAAATTCATGAGGATGTGAAGGAAGATGGCAAGGGACGTACTGACAAGTACTGTGATCTGCTGGAATGTAAGGATAACCGTAGAGGCTGTAAAACGGATGATCCTGATTATGAGTATTATCATGTGGCTGCTTTCGGGGGCGATGATTGCGGGGAGTTTATAGGTGATCATCTGCCTGATACAAGCAAGGGTAGCGGTGAGAGCAGTGGTGAAGGAGAGACGGAGGATGCAGATGAGCTTCCAGATGAGGGAGAGGAGCCTGATGAAGGCGGGGAAGAAGATGAGGAGGAAGATCTGGAGGATCATTGCAATGCCCTTGAGGATCGGAGGATATTCACATGTGATATGACATATACTCCTGTGGGTGATGATGAGTTGTCTTTTCCCAAGCATCTGCCGTTCATGGTGGATATCAAGTATCTTTATGGCTATGAGAAAAAGACTTCTTTTAGTGTCAAGGCAGGGTTTTTGAAGAAGGGTGAGAAGCCTAAGAAGTGCGAGGACGGGAAGACGTCGCCTCCGGAGGATGACGGATCTGGGACTAAAAGGATATGTACTGTTTACAATAATGGATTTCCTTCTGATAGTGATAGTACTTACGCGGTTTTTGGGTTGGGAACAGAAGATGAGCCGCATTTATTGGGCAAGTTTAAAAGTGTAAGTTCTACAGATAAGTGCGTGCCTGACGAGCATATAAGGCTTGAAGGGCTTAAACCTGAAGATGGAAGGTTGTTTGTTCGGCCTCTTCCTGAGACTGAGTGCGAGGAGACTGTTACAATAAAGTTTGATAACGGTGACTGGTGTGTTGTAAGTATCAAGGTTCCTGGTAAGGATTCTGCTTCTTCCGGCGGTTCAACGCCTAGTCCGTCGCCGTCTCCATCTCCGTCTCCATCATCGGCAATTTGTGAAGTAGACAAGGGTGGAGATCCTTACATAGGAAGTTCCAATAGTGCGATATTTAAACTAACAGGAGAAGGACCAAAAGAACAATGGGAAGCTAAAGATGTAAAATCCACTGGCTCGTGCGTATCGGCTGATAACATAAAATACACCGATGGCTGGTCGCTGACCGTAGATCCGCTTCCAGACAAAGAGTGCAGTGAAACTGTTACGATAACATATGAAAATGGTAAAACTTGCAGTGTGTCACTTAATGTCCCTGCCAAGAAATAAGTTGAAGTTCATCATGGGTAAGTGCCTCCATCGCATGAAGCGCACGCATCGAGTGTTGGAGACATCTTATTATTGGTTGTATATGAGTACTCCGAGGCTGTTTCTTATGCCGATGCCAAGGCCGAGTATTATTATAGTTAGCGTCGTTACTAAATGGACAAACTTAATAAATAACCAAGAGGCGCTAATCTATATGGAAAAGACATTTGTCCAAATAGTTATGTCTTTTACTATATTATCATTTTCAGGAATTTGTTTTCTGTTTCGTTTTCTGAGTATTTGTCTATTGCCCAGAGCGCAAGGGGGATTACTGCCGGGCTGGCTGTTGCTAATCTTCTATTGGCTCTACAATTAATTTATTCCCTATTTTGGATATAGCAAGTTCTTCTCCTGCGTGAAGGTTCATCTGTCTCTCGATGTCTGCCGGTATTCTTAGAGTCAGGTTTCTCCCGCTTTTTGATAAACTACGGAATAGTTTCAGGGGTTCCGGCCAAACTCCCAGTTTCTTTGAGGCATTAATAACATTGGTTGTTTCTTCTTCAGAAGGAAATTCTTCACCGCATTTGCTGCATCTTTCGCCTTTGACGACAAAGACATAGCCACTAATATCTAGTATAATGTCTGCTGCATTCTCCAGTTCTCCTTTTTCACACACAGGGCAGTTTCTGTATTTCATCTTAACACCTCTTTTCCTTCAGCTCCGGTTATCACAAACAATTCATTATCACAGATCACGAATATCAGTTTTTTGCTTTTGTTTTTACTTTTGTAAGTTGTGTATGCTTCATATTTGTTTTTTCCAACTTTGTCTATGTTGTAGGCTTGTTTTAGTGCGTTTCTTAAGTCAGCGATGTCCCAGTTCCACTTGCGCATCCAACTTATTATGATATGTTTACTTGGCCTTATGGAGACTTCGTCGAAATTCGTCATTTTTTCATCACTAAATGTGTATTATATGTTAACATTTAAAAATCTTTCGATTCCTGAGATGCTGTCAACATTAATTGTATATGAGTACTCCGAGGCTGTTTCTTATGCCGATGCCAAGGCCGAGTATTATTATTATCATTTTCAGGAATTTGTTTTCTGTTTCGTTTTCTGAGTATTTGTCTATTGCCCAGAGCGCAAGGGGGATTACTGCAAGCTTTAGTGCGAACATTATCCATGAGCCTGAACCGCTTATGAGGAGGATGTTGTTTGTCTCGAGGTATTCCATGACTGTTCTTCCAAGGACATGCTTTTCGTTTTCAAAGGTGGCATTCGCGTATACGTATGTCAATGCCACAAATGTTCCTGTGGCGTCGAGGAGGTGGGCCATTATTGCTGCCATGTTCCAGTTCGTGAGGAATTTTTTTGCGCGGGGAATATGTTTTTTGACTTGCAGAAGCAGGATGAACCAGAGAAGCCAGATTGCGTATATGAAAAGGAAATCGCTGATGTTCAGGGTTTTTGGGGTGGTGATGACTGCTGCGATGGTTATTGCGCTTAGTGCGTAGCCTGCGAGACCCCATGAGTGAAGGAGCTTTATTTTTCTTGTTTTTTTGAGGCGCAGGGCTGCAAGCAGGGCCAGGAATGAGATTATGAAGACGAGGATGTAGATAAAGGGGGTGACGAGGTAGTCTGATGTTATGATATTTAAGTCCCTTATTATGCGCAGGGAGCCGCCGAAGATTATCCAGCCGAGCAGTGATTTTGCGAACTCGCGGTTGATCTTTACTTTGCTTTTCCTGAAGAAGTATTCGTAGATGAGCCATATTGCGATTACGAAGATTACGGCGTAGGTGAGCGTGTTTACTATGGTGTAGCCGCTGTCCTGCTTTATGGGATTGAGGTAGTATTTGTCTATGAATTCTTTTATCATTTTATGTGCCTTTATGATTTGTAAGTTATTTAAGTGTCTGTTTACATTTATTTGGTTATGGAGAAGAGGATTTTTATATTGTTTTCAGTCATGCTAATATCTGCCTTTTTTGTTTCAGGATGTCCGTCCGGGCAGACCAAGACAGAGGTTGAGAGTACGGATCTTCTTGTGATAAAGGATGTTATTGCCATACCTTCTGCTGAACTGGAGGATTCAAGCAAGCTTGTCGTGAGGATGGAGGTGCAGAATGCCGGGCAGAATAAGTTGTGGATGCTTGTTGATGATGATTCGAAGGCAGATAAACAGTGTCTTGACGATAATGGTGAGCCTGTTGAGGGTGATTGTTTTGACGGGGATATGGTGCTTGTGGATCATTGCGGGGTGTTGTATACTCTGACTGATTTTAGTGTGATTTCAAAGGCAGGTACGGTGTGCAGTGATAGTGATCCGGATATTGAGATCAGGCTGGGGGGCACAAAAGATGAGATTAGTTCTGCTACCGGATGCTACCTTAAGTTTGATCCGCATCAGGTGCATATATTCCAGTGGAAGATTACGACGCCGAGTAAGGAAGATATTGGCGATCTTGTGGACGAGTGCGATTTTAATTTACAGACCATATATTCAGGGAAGGCAAAGACTGTGACTTATGTTTATTTTGCTGTGCCGCAGGAGGTGGCACAGAGGGTGTATACTGGCAAGGACCTCACGCTTGTCGGGGATAATGTCGCAAGCTACGGGCCTGTTGTCGCTAATTTTGAGACCGGTGAGGCGCAGCCGATAACTGCGGGCCTTAGCGATACATGGACTGTTTATCTGAATCTTAAGAATCTCGGGAGCGGGATTGCGAAGATTGGGCGGATTGAGTTGAAGACAGGAGGGTCGGGGATTGCTGTAAATAGTGCTGGTGAGTGTGATATCGAGGCGGATGGTGGCGGAACTTACCTGGATGCTTCTGAACTTGAACGTGAGTTAGAGGGTATGTTTAGTGAGAATCGTCAAAATTGCGAAGCAGATGAAAGAAATAAGAACAGGCCAGAGAGATGCGAATATGACGGGTGTGATTATCTTGAAGATGAGAAGAGAGAGGTGTGTGAGTCTAAACTATCGCGGAAAAACAAACTTGAAATATTCAAGACCGAGTCCTCGAGGATTTCATGCACGATGGATGTGCCTAGTGAGGTTCTTATTATGCAGCCGTATAGGTTTACTACGATTGCTACTTATGCTTATTCGCAGGGAAGGAGCCTCAAGATCAAGACGAAGCCGCATGTTGCATGATTTTTCGCTGTTTTGGCGGGTGCTGGTTGTGGTTTGTCAGCAGGGATTTTGTCCCATTGCCCGGGATACCGGCGTTTGAAAGAAATTTTGTCATGGAACGGTGGAATAAACTATATATATTAGCTTGAATAAATTATAGGTATAATTATTAGATGTGTACAATGGAATATGTTTCATGCGGGGGTATTAATATGAAAAGGTTATTGTTTTTGGCTGTGATTTTAAGTATTGTTCTGGTTTCGGGGTGTTCCGGGGGCAACCAGTATGTGGTGCAGAATGCCGGGGGAGTGATACAGGATTTTTCTTTTGATTTTGGCTCTGTGTATGATGATGATACAGTAATGCTTACTGTTGAGGTGCAGAATGTTGGCGGAAAGAAGATTGATTCAACTGAGTTGTACATCTACGGCCAGAACATGGGCGGTGATACTAATGTCTGGCAGGTTTTGCAGGCTTCTCCAGGTGTCGACAGCGATTCGCCCTATATTCAGGATACGCTGCCTTCTGCGGACTTTATGCCTCCTGATGCTGAGCAGGGCACTCCGGGGCAGAGTATGATGTATACGTTTGTTCTCCAGCCGCCGGATATGCTTGACGGGATACCGCCTGTGAGGCAGGATTTTTACGCACGGCTTTGCTTCCCGTATTCTACTTCAACCCTGACGCAGGTTGAGTTGACGTCGAAGAATGAGATGAGGGCGAAGAGGATTACCAGCACGAAGGCGGATACGATTAATGCTGCGGGGCCCATCCAGCTTGAGCTTAAGACCCAGAAGAATGTGAGATCCAAGGCGGGCACTGAGTTGCCGCTGGTTTATAGTGTGAGAGATGTCGGGGGCGGCTTTGCGACTGATATGGATACTTCGTGTTCTGTGGATACAGATACGATGAACAGGGGAAGAGTCTATGTTACGGTTACGGTAGACGGCCAGGATGCTGATTGCGGCGGCGGCGAAGTGTACATGAAGAAAGGTGAGGGCACAATATACTGCAAGTATGCTTTCGGCGAGGCTGGTGCACCGAGGACGAATTTCCGGGTTGTTGCGACGGCTTTCTATAATTATTATGTAGAGAAGGCAACGAGTGTCCAGGTGCAGGATTCGTCTCTTGACTGATTTTTTGATTGTTTGGGGGTTGATTACCCCTCTTTGTCTTTTTTCTTTCTTTTATTAATTTTGCCGATCAATATTGTGTTTATGTTGAATAGTGTATGGAGTGGCTGGGTTGGATGAGGTTCGGATTTTTGGTTTTGGCTGCCTGTATGGTGCTTGTTTTGGGATGTCCGCAGCCAGGGAGTATCGGCGGAGTCATGGATGGGGTCAGGATCAACAGCTTTGGGTTTGATTCTTCCACTATCAGCGATAAGGAGGAGGTTGAGCTGTCTCTCGAGATTGAGAATGTTGGTGCGTATGATACGGATGCGAAGTTTTATGTTTACGGGTATGATGATGGCGTGTGGGCTCTCTCCCCGGATGGCTCGTCTTCCGGCGGTGTTTCGTGGAGTGCTGATGGTCTGAGGGGATGTATGATGGATGCGAAAACAGCCGGGATGACTGCAAATCGCTATCAGATTTTTAAAGTGAAGCCTGATTCGGTCTCGAAGGGCATAACTGAGAGGTATACGTTCAGCGGGAGGCTGTGCTATAAGTATGAGACGAGGGCGAATGGCATGATAAAGGCGATCAGCGCGTCGCAGAGGAGGGATGAGAAGAAGAAAGGTGCTTTTTCACAAAGCACTGTATCCCTTCAGAATTCTTATGCGCCGGTGCGGGTTGAGCTTAAGACGAAGTCGCCTGTTGTGTTTTATAAGTCCGGTAGCGAGCAGGTTGCTGACCTTGCGCTGGTTATCAGGAACGCTGCCGGCGGGTATCCTGCTAAGAGCGGGTGTTCGAATGGTGTTGATGTGGCTGGCATTAATAAGCTTTCGGGTCTTAGTGTTTCTTTGGACGGGGATGCGCTTACGTGTGATGATGATTTGTCGCTTTATGATGGAGAAGCAGTGGTATACTGCAGCTATTCTGTGACAAGTTCGCAGCCCAGGGGTGAGTATATGCTTTCTGTTGTTGCGGACTATTATTATTATGTTGACAGGAGCGCGTCTATTAGTGTTTCCGGGAGCAGTGATGAGGTTGTTTCTGCGGGCGCGCCGGGCGGTGGGGGGACTTCTGGAACTCCGGGAGAAGAACCTGAAGAATCTTCTGAAGAAGAGGAACCTGAAGATACTCCTGGAGAGGATGAACCAACACCAACCAAAACCTGCGAAGAATCGGGAGGAGTATGCTGTCCAGAGGATAAGCTTTGTAAACCAGGTCATTACAGAGACATAGGTGGTTGTAGGGATTGTTGCTGTGATAGTGCCGATAATTTTGTGAAAAAGGAGAAGTGCGATAAGCAAGGAACATGTTATGGTGACTATTATTGTCTAGCTCCACCTCCTGTTCCGTATTTTAAT
>CBDUVR010000023.1:0-10792 GCA_965370705.1 uncultured archaeon
TTGAGCCAAAGAAATCTTTATATACTGGTTTGACCTATATCTTCTTATGCCTGTGAACTGCAAAATCTGCAATGACAAGTTGCATAAAGGAAGAGATAATCTTATTCTTTGCGAGCACAAGGGTGGCTTTGTCCATCGGGACTGCTGCGAGCTCACATGCAGTATGCACGGTGCCCCATGCACACACGCAATCTGCGAGTACAGGAAAGTGGACTTGGAGCGGGTATCTCCTGAACTTTTTTCGTTTATTGACTGAATTCACTTATAAAATTAACTGCCAAATAAATACTATGGAAATAAGTGAAGCGCTCAAAAAAGTGCATGACCAAAAAGAACTGAATGAAAAACTGCAAGGAAAATATCTCTGCTCAGCACTCACATTCCTCAGGGACTGGATCATAACCTCATGGGAACTGAATTTTTATGACAAGAGTGCCAACAACATAATACAGGTTACAGTAGATGATGCGCCTCACATCAAGACAGAAGGGGCGCCTTTCAAAGACACACAGATACCCAAAGTCAATATTTCGAAAATCAGGATAACTGCCAAAAAGGCACTCGAAATCGGGAAAGAGTATTACGAAAAAAAATACAAATCCCTGGAAATCCAGAGAATATTCTTCGCCCTGCACGGCGGAAAAAAGAACCACTGGGCAATAAGTGTAATAACAAAACATCTTACAATAGTTCTCATAAATATTGACACAGAAAGCGGAAAAATAATAAAAACAAAAGTGCACAACCTTTTTGACAAAAAGAAAACAGCCATCTGATTCTCTATAGCCACTCTCTTTTCTTGAATACAAAATAGAGATAACCAACAGCAATACACATCAAACCAAGCACAAAGAGGTATGCATAATCATAACCATTATAAACCAGTTCCTGAAACGGCATCCCTTCTATATTCATCCCGTAGAACCCCGCAATCAGGGCAGGAACAAATGTGAAAGATGCAATGATAGTTAATGTTTTCATGATCTCATTCATGGAATTATTCACAGAAGACATATAGATTTCTATGTTGCCTGACAAAGCTTCCCTGTAAGTCTCTTCCATATCAGTAAGAGCCACAACATCATCGTATATGTCGCGCATGAACACTGCGGTTCTCTGCCTTATAAGATTCACATTCCCACGCGAAAGAGATAGAACAATCTCCCTTTCAGAAAGCAGTATCTTGTGCATCTTCACAAGCTTTTTCTTGAGATCCAGTATCTGCGTAAGCGTGCCCTGTTTCGGTTTTTTCAGACTCTCTGACTCAAAGCGGTCTGTTTTGCTGTCAACAGACTCAAGCACATGATAATAGCTGCCAAATACGGATTCAAGAATCTTATAGAGGACAAAATCCGGTGTCTTTGACTTGCCTGCTTTAAGAATATCAACAACTTTTGACAGATCAGAAGAGGAATCCCTGATAGTCAGCAGGAATGTTTTGCCAAGCACGACATTTATCTGGGAAGTTTTGAATGAACCGAACGGGAATGTTTTGAGTACAAGGAACATAAACCCGTCATAGACCTCAAGTTTTGGCCTGGTATTTTCAAATATATCTTCTAAAATCAATGAATGATACTCAGGGAATATTGACTTTAATATGTCTGAAACACTTTTCTTTGGCTCAGATACAACGTCAATCCATACATTGTCCGGGCTGTTCACAAGCCTGTTAACCTTTTCAGAATCAATATCCTCGTCAACTTCGAGGTTATCATTAAAATGCATTGAGGTAATCATACAATTATTAAGGTTTATCCCCTATATAAAGATGCGTCAAGTTACAGTTCTAGCACACCTTTATCGGCATCCACCCTGACTTTCTGTCCATTCCTTAAAATCTTCAATAGGTCTTTTTCAAGCATATCTATTGCAGGGATTTCTGAGATTATTGCGCCAACAGCAACTATTGGTTCGCATTCCCTGTTAACAATTGCCTTTGGAGCGACACCATTCTTCTTCATCCTGTACAGGGTATATGAGCCGACTGTGGATCCCTTCCCATGCGGAAACACCAGTATTTTGCCTCCTACACTCTTCCCCTCCAGCTCATGCCCGCTCTCAACAACAACACCGGTATCAGGGTCAACGCCGCCGAAAAACGAGATTGGCTCATGTGAGAGTATGACTTCTCCTTCTGCGGACCCTTTTGAGATTGTCCTGCCTTTTATCTCCTTTTTCTTTGTTTTCAGAATATTTTCTATTTCCTCCAGCACATCATCATCCGACATGAAGCATGGCCAGTTATTGCGCTTAGCGATTCCTCTCAATTCTGTATTTGGATTGAGCGCAACAGGATTCCCAACCTTTGCCAAAAAAGAGACATCCTGTTCAGTGTCCCCAAAACCAAAAGATTGCGTCAGGTCTATATTGTGTTCTTTTATTATCTTTGCGAGGATCATCTCCTTTTCTTCCCTGATCACGAGGTTTGTTTTGACTTCGCCAGTGAAGACCCCGTCTTTCACAACGACCTCTGTTCCGTAGACTAAGTCAAAACCGAAAATATCTTTTAGGTAAACTGCTGGCTCAATTGGGGCACCGCTCATTGCGATGGTCATCCCTTTACTTTGCATTAATTTTACGAGAGGCATTGCATAAGAAAAAAAGGTGAGCTCTTTGGCAAATTCTTTTGCTTCTCTTTCTATATCTTTCTTTTTTCTGCCTTTAAGGCCTAGTGCGTAAATTTGTGAAAGGACTAGTGATGCTTTCCGGTAGGTTATTTTCTTTTCCTGATAGTCTTTGATATAGGTACTAAATTTCTCAAAATATTTCTTCTCAAAAAGATTCTTTTGAAGCAGGTACTTTGAAAATTCATTCATGATGAATCCATTGAATAATGTCCCATCTATGTCAAAAAATGATGCTGTTTTCATTTTATCGCACCGCCAGTTTAACACATTCTTCAAGGGAGCAGAACCTTGTCTTGAAGCTGTTTGCGCCTCTTCCATAATAGCAGGCTTTTGCAGAGTTTGTTGCAAGGCACCTGAAGCGTCCTTTCAGCGGCGCCACTGCCATACACGTATCACAGGCAAGCTTCGCGCCGGCACCCTCAATTACTTTCACATACCCCTTTGAGGCAGCAAGCTCTTTAACCTGTCTTGAAACAGCAACCCAGAACTCTCTTTTCACCTTTTTTCCTTTCAGGAGGGATGCGATTTTTTCAAGTTCTTTTAAAGATGCGTGGGGGCACCCGACTGAAACAAAATCCGGCTCACAATCATTATTCAAAAAATCATAAGACTCTTTAATATCGCGCTTCTCAATAACCACTTTATCTTTCGGAACTTCAGTATCTTTGCATTCAGGAGTTATGTTTTGTATATGGAAAAGCGCAGTCCCGCCATAAGTCGCAGTGGAGGCACAGAATGCCTTTAATTGCTCAACACTTGCCTCTCTTACCCCGCGTACATAAAGCACCTTGTTTTTCACTTTCTGGCCGATTGCATGGCCAAGAGCGCCAAAATCAGCCACTGTCCTTAATTCAACACCAGAACCAATATTGACCAATGCCTCAGCCCTCCTGTTCTCATCCAGATGCAAACCGAAATTCGCAGTCTTGCCTGTCAGTGCAGATGCAAGTGAAGAAGGTCCGCCTTCCCTGTTTGTTCTTGCGCCAAGAACAGAATTTGCATAAGCTACAGCAGATGATTCGCTCCATGCAATGTGCTCACCCTGTTTCGGCTTATTACCTATAAAATAAGGTGTGCATGTGCATGTAATCTCCAATCCAAGTTTCTTGAAAGAATCCATAACCTTCATCTGCTTCCCGGCAAACTCCTCTGAAATGCCCAGATTCTTCCAGTCCTTCAAATCCATACCAGCTGGATTCAAAGTAGCCTTCACGTTCTTTTTAACTCTTCCGTCTCTGGCAAGCTCGCTCAAATATTCAAGGCCAGCATCGCCCAGGTTGTGATAAGAAACCCCCGCCACCTGGACAGAAGAAACATCTATTAGCCTGTCAGCCCCGAAAATCCTTCCAAGCGCAGCCAGAATCTCCATGCTCTTCCGGACCGCGCAACCTTCCTCGCCCGCAAGCATCTTTTCCTCCTGTTTTGTCAGATACATATTATTGCCCCAGTATTCCATCATAATCGGTTTCTTTTATGTTTTTCGCTTGATTATCTGAACACATTTTCCTTTTGGACAAAAAAACCGAAATATTTAAATAGTTTGAAGTTATATATATCTAACATAAAGTTAGAAATAAATCATAATACGTTATAAATAAATAACTTTTTTATGAAAAGATTAGGAAGAATAAAGGATTTTAAGTATGAAAACGAATTATAGGTGGTTGAAATGAAAATAAGAACAGATAGGGATATTTTGCGATTTTTAGGGATAGGTTTAGGAATGATTTTATTTGGAATAGTTATGTGCCTGTTTCTTCATCCACATGCAGTGGGATTTGGATTCATTCTCGGCGGACTAATAATCCTTGTTGCCGGCTTTTATACTGCAACAAAACCAAAAATAGACATCATGATGGACGAAAGATATACAAGAATTAATGAAAAAGCAGGATATGCAGCATTCTGGATTGTTTTGCTTACAGTAACAATTTTGTTTTGGACAGACAGAGTCGGGTCGTTGGGTGTAGAACTTGAAGATATGTATTATGCGGTCCTTTTTGTTGGAATAATTTCATGGTTCATACTCAGATGGTACTACAATAAAAGAAGTATGATTTAGATGAAAACAAGAATCAAGGAACTTCGGGCAAGGTATGATTTGACGCAGGAGGAGCTTGCGGCAAAGGTTGGTGTCAGGAGGGAGACTATTGTTTTTTTGGAGAAGGGGAAGTACAACCCTTCTCTTAAGTTGGCGCATGATATAGCTTCGGCTTTGAAATCCAGGATAGATGATGTATTCCTCTTTGAAGAATGATATATGACAGCATGCGAATCCATATCACCATGAAATCATTAAAATAAGGTTATGAACAAGACGCCGAGTATCATGATTATTGCTCCCGGCAACCGCTCTTTTATTCCTTTTTCTTTGAAAACCAGGCATCCTATGGCAACACTCATTATTATGCTCATTCTTTTTACTGATATGACGTATGCTACAAGGGTCAGGCTGATTGCAAGAATCTGGAATATCCTCATCAATGCACTGGAAAAGCCAACAGGCGCCAGAGTGCGCAGGTTAGTCCGGATTTGCTTCATCCCTTCCCTTGATTTATGAAGCATTACAGGAAACAACAACATAGCCATGAAACCTTCCAGTGCTATTATCCAGAACATCGGAGAGGAGTTATTTAGACCTATCTTGTCGAGATTTGCTGTTATGCTCCAGATGAATGCGACAACCAGCATTAATCTTGGCCCTTCCTGTTTCAGGAGCGCCCCGAAGGGGGCAAGGTACCCGTTGGATTTTTCCTTTATGTTGAGGACATAAGAGCCAAGGACTATCAGGAAAATGCCTATAATCCCTGAAGCATCCGGGAATTCCCCTACCATGATAGGCGAGGTTATGAGGAGGAACAGCGGGGTGAATGTAATCATCGGGATGGTCATTGAGAGGTCTGACGCCTTGATTGCCCTCATATATAAAACAGTGTTCACTGCATTTAATGTTCCGCTGACAGCAAGCGCAACCCAGAATCTGTCCCCGAGAGCCGGAATCTCTATAAACAGCAGAAGGGGTGACAGAAGCACAACCGCAAAAAATCTTAGCGTCCATGCAGCTGCATATTCGTCAATGTGTTTAAGGCTTTTTTTGCTGAACACCTGCTTCATTGAGTCAAAGAATGCTGTCAAGAGTGCAAATACAAACCAGAGCATAATGTCATTAATAGAAGCAAGGCATTAAATATCTTTGCTGGTGGAGGTGACACTAACTGGAATTAGTGTCCGCCTGTTCATCAGAACACTTTCACAAACTTCTTTTTATCTCCCTTAATTGTGCAGTCAAACCCAACTTTGGACATTACTCCGTCATCAGAAGAAGGATCAAGGCTTGACCCTTTCTCATTGCGCCTTACAGTAAGGTCGCGCTCTGCCTGGAACCTCGTAGCCAGCGCCCACTCCACCTGGCCAAAGTCATGGACATCAATATCATCATCAACTATAAAGACATGCTTCATGCTTTTGTGTGCTTCAAAAGCAGCCTCGATCGCCTTTTTCCCGTCGTCCCTGCCTTTTTTCTTTATCTGGACAACCCCGTGCAGCCTCGAGCACCCGCCAAATGTCAGGGAGACATCCCTGCACTCGCAAACCTCATTCACTTTTTTGTAAATGACAGCTTCTGTAGAAGCTTTCCATATGGCTCCGTGCTCAAACCCCCCGGGCAAAAGCGCATGAAATATCGGGTTCTTCCTGTGCATCACCTTCTCAACAGCCACTCTCGGCTGTTTTCTGACAAAATCGAGTGTCCTTGTAATATCAACAAAGGGCCCCTCATCCTCAAGCTCAGGACTTATCCTCCCCTTTATCACAATCTCGCAATTTGCAGGCACAAGCATATCACCAAATTTAACAGCATCTATTGCTTTTCCTTTCAGGGCGCCGGCAATCTCAAGCTCATCAATATCTATCCCTGTATTTATCGCCCCTGCAAGCAAAACAGCGGGCTCAACCCCGATGCAAATTACCACATCAAGACTTTTCCCTGACTTCTTATAATACTCCCACGTATGCCTCTGCACAAGCCTGATAACAAGATGATCCCCTCTTTTCATCATCCGGTGAAACGACAGATTCTGCCCGTATTTCGGATCTTTTGATATGACAACACCTGAAGTGATATAAGACCCGCCGTCTGTCTTGAAATAAGTAGGTATCGGTATCTTGTCAAAAGAGCTTTCAACCTCCATGCAGGGCGCCCTCTCAACAACATTAACCTTGCGGGGATTGTCCATCGCCTTGTTTATCTTCCCGGTAATCTCATTCTCCCTGCAGCCAAGCGCCATAGCCAGATGCTTCCTGGACGTAATCATATTTGCAGCAATCCTGAAGTCTCTAAACCCCTTAACATTCTCAAACAAAAAGCTCCCTTCAGTGCCCTTCAGAAAATCAGTAATTTCATACTTCAAAGACACATCATCTTTCACATTTTTGAGCATCTTTGCACTTTTCAGCTTGTCGATCAGGTTGCGCATATCCATCACTAACAATCACTCTGGTAAACAATCCTTAAATAATTAGCCTCCTGAATAGTGTAGTAATATAGCAGTAGCTAAAAGCAGAAGGTTTTATAAAATTAAGGTCATCTATGATTATGGTGAGCAAGATGAGCAGAGAAACTACATGGTGGTATTGGGTAGGGGAAGGTTTAACTGAGCGAGATTTCGTCCATTATAGAGAAGGAGATAAAGAAAGAATAATTGCTGTTGCAAAAAAAAATGATTCGACAGTAATTGGCGGCTTTTGTACATCTGAAGATTCTGATGGGTTTATTCAAGTTGAAAAAATTCCTGATAACTATAGGTATCGTGTTGAAGACTTCATGAAAGAACTTGGTTATGAAAAACCGCTCAATTTCCTTGATTTCAATCTACCGAACCAGTAATTCTTAACCCTTGCTGAAACAGTCTACAAAATGCGATCTCTCCAACCCTCACTCAAAAACATCCGCCACATTGATGATCGGCTTTCTGAACACAACATCATCCTCGATGCGCGGGCATGCCGTATTCACAATAATATCATAATCCATGCCAAGAAGCTTGTCAGGCTCAATCACATCCATAACAGCAACAAACGCGCATTTGCCCGTCTTCTCAATCTTCCTCTTTATTCCAACAACATTTTTATTCATCTGCCCGACTTTGCTTGAAGCAACGATGCACACTCTTTTAGAGCACTCAAACTTATGCTTCAGGATAATCTTTTTCCTCAGGTAAACATCATGTTCTCCTCGAAGATTATGCATCTTCCCGTCTTCCAGGCTCAAAAGAAACACCGGCTTGTCAGTCCTTCTCGCAATCCCGATAGCATGAAACCTGCCGGTCCCGAAATAAAGAATGCAATCCACCTTATCAATATCGCAAAGAGCCGCAGACTGGTCGCATCCAAGGACCTGTCCGGGGTACTTCACAACAGACGGCTTTCCGACATAAACCTTCTTCCCATATTTTCGAAGCAAACTCGATACAGGATCAATCTGCCCGATATGCTGTATTGTCGTCACAACCGCGATATTTTTAAAATCCTTAAGTTTCTTCATCTCCTTTTCCAAAATACTTACAACATCTATGTTGGAAAAATACTCAACATACACAACAGGAATACTTAATTTGCTGACCATCTGTGAATGCCCCACATGGACAGCCAGATCGCATCCTGCGCGCTCCATCAAAACATCAGGAATATCACACGCCCCGAAACACGGGTCAGCAAAAATCAAAACATCCACTGATAGCTTCTCAACCTGTCTGGCTATGCTGCAAACATCACTTTTCAGCCCCTCGGGAACCTGCAGGGCAACTGTCTTTGCACCATGCCTGGCAATTGATTTTTCTATTTTTACCATGTCAGGAGAAGAAAGCATAAAAACAACCGGTCCTCAACTTCTATGCATCATTATATCAAGAAGCATCTTTTTCTCAGTTCTCGCAGCTACATACTTCAGCATCTTAAACTCGCTCCTGTTCACAGAAATAGAATCAATATGGAACTCTATTAACTTCTCGACAAAGGACTGGTTGACTATACCCTTGCCATGGATCGAAGTATGTATCTTATGCCCATGATAATCCCTGATGCAGTTTTTGATGATCTTGAGCACAGCCGGATGCATCTCATGGTTAGTGATTTTGGTATCAGGACTAAGCCCGAGAGTATTTCTGATAATCCTCTCATAGTCAATGGACATAAACTTTATGCCAGTACTTGAAAGCTCTTCAGTCATCATGCACGCCGCAGGCGTATCTACAGATATCCCGTATTCAATAGAAGATAGATTCAATCCAATCACTGTTGCCATCTCTTTTACTTTTTCGATAAATGACTGGTGATGGACACCGGGAAGCATGATGCCAATATTATTGTACCCCTTGTCAACAATCATTTTCAGTTCATTCAACTGGTTCTTGAAATCAGGGTCATGCATATCTTTTGTCTTTACCCAGACACTTTTTGGATAAAAAGAATCAATGACCTTTAATGTTGAAGCGCTCACGGAATCCACCGGACCTCCGCCTTCCGGACCCGTCTGCCCATTCATGTTACCCGCTGCTTCTATTGAAAAGTTGCTTGTAAAAGACATAAACCCAATCCCATCAGATGCATCTTTCATATTTTCACAATCTGCTTCGCCAAGAACATTCAATTTTATTTTAGTTGCGATAATGGTTTCCTCATCCTCGAAAGAATCAGCTGCTGCAGTGTCACCTTCCCCGTTTCTATGTTCACTTTCCAAAGCCTCTGCTCTTCTGTAGATGTTCCCGCTCCTGCAATCCATTGACACATTCATCCCGTCACTCAGCTTCGTGGTCGCATCGCATACGCCGACTATCATAGGCACATTCATTTCCCTTGATATCTTTGCAAGGCTAGAGAGCATCCCCCCGTTATTTGTAATGACCCCCCTGACTGACTTAAGCATCGGCAATAGGTCAACAGATGCTGTTGGCGCAACCACAATATTATTGCTGCCCACATTGCCCAATTCAAACGCGCTGTTAATCACCCTGATCTCACCATCAACACTACTACATATATTAGTCCCGGTCCCGCAACATATTGCATTTCCGCCTTCATTCCCATCAGGAGCCTGTTCCTGCTCTGAAGATATTATGTTAATCGGGACAGACTGGAGAACATACGCCCTGCGCTTGGCAATTGCCCATTCAATATCCTGGGGATGATTAAAATGCACCTGTATCTTGTCTGCAATCTCTGCAATAACCTTGATTTCATTGTTTGAAAGGATTGAAGTGTCTGCCTCCTCAGACGTCACTCTCTCTTTCCTGACGCCGCCGTTCAGCTGGTCTATTATCACCATTGACGCCTTTTTGCTCACCTTGGCTTCAGTGATCGCTCCATTCTGCACATTCAGCACATACCTGTCCGGTGTAACTTCCCCCCGCGCCACACTTTCACCAAGACCATAAGAGCCCTCGATCACAAATTCATTTAAATTATTCGTTGCCGGGTTTGCAGTACACAGAACCCCTGACTTTTCAGAGACAACCATCTCCTGGACGATAATGGCAAGTTCATGTGATCTGACATTGTTTTTCTTATAGTAATATATTGCAGCCGGTGAATAGAATGAAGAGAAGCACTTCAATACAGACTTCAAAAGTGCAGGAGTGCCCATAACATTCAGGAGAGACGCATGCAGCCCGGGAGCACAGGATCTCATATCCCCTGTAACCGCAGAACTCCTCACAGCCACGTAAGCATCGCCTCGCCCGGCATTAATCATGCTCTTTGCAGCATCATTGAGCCCTTTCATATCCTCGCTGACGCAAAAGTTCTTATACGCGCTCCCGATTTCACCTGACAGCCCATCAGGCATGCTTCCTGCCATAATCAACTCAGTGATCTTTTTGTGCGCATCATTCAGGCTCGCATAATTGTCAATATCAACATTCTCAAGAATATTATTGATAGGCTCAACAAGCTTGTTTTTGAGAAGATAATCACTCAGGGCGCGCGATTTGATGACAAATCCCTTCGGCACAGGAAACCCGAGATTAGAAAGCTCAGCTATGTTGAGCGCCTTGATCCCGACCTCGCTTGCCATCTGCGGGTTGACGTCCCTGAAGTGCGCGCAGTATACCATTTTAATACCCCAAATACCTCATATATTCACCGAATATCATTCCAATATCATCCCA
>CBDUVR010000024.1:0-10630 GCA_965370705.1 uncultured archaeon
AAAAGATCCCCTGGTCCTAAAGTGCGTATACTGCGAGCACGAACTCAAAATCTAGAAAAAACAAAACCATCAACTATTTATAATATCTCAAAAACAATAAACATCATGAACACGAGACTTCTCGAAGAAATTGGGCTCACAGAAAACGAATCCAAAGTATATCTCGCCCTCCTGCGCCTCGGCTCCGCCACAGCCGGCGAAATAACAGAAAAAAGCGGCGTCCACCGCCGCAACGTCTACGACGCAATCGAGCGCCTCAAAGAAAAACAGCTCGTAAGCGCACTCACCCAAAACAACAAAAAATACTTCCACCCAAGCGACCCCGAAGAACTCATAAACATCCTCAAAAACAAGCAAAAAAACATAGAAACCATAATACCGGACCTCAAAAAACTCCACGAAAACCCGGAGACTAAACCCGTTGTACAGGTATTCTACGGAGACGAAGGCCTGAAATACATCATGGAAATGCAGACACAAGACAACCACGACATCTTCGTCCTCGCAAGCAAAGACTCAGTCGCAGAAATACTCAGATTCACCTTCCCTGAATACGTAAAAAAAAGAGTAGAAAAAAACATATGGATACACTTCATCTTCAACTCATTCGAAGGCGGCAAAATAATCTCATCCGCCCCCCTCTCAAAAGTAAGATACTTCCCGAAAGAACACACAATACCATCAACCTTCATGATCTGGGGCAGCAAATCCGCAATAATGCTATTCACAGAAAAAAAACCGGTCATCATGCTCTTCAACAACGAAAAAATCGCAAAAGACTTCATGGACTACTTCAGCCTCATCTGGGAAATTGCAATCCGCTAAAACATATATAAATACACACATACAATATAGGAAATGATACCATGAAAAACACGCAAATCATCACATTCATTCTCTGCACACTGCTCATCCTAAGCAGCGCATCAGCCTACACAGAAGACACCTCGAAATACGACATAACCTGCCTCGACAACGGCGCAATAAAAATAAGATCCCCCGACAACATAAACGACGTAAGGGGCCGGCCGGAAACCATCGTAAGCGCCAAAAAAACAGGCGGCGACACAATCATCAACATACCCGGCACATGGAAAGACGGCTACTTCACCTCAGAAGAGCTGCTACTCAACGAAACAGGCGAATACAACATAACCATAAACATCTACTCCGAACAAAAAGTGCACAAAACAGTAACCTGCCCGGGGCTCATATTCAGCTGCGAAATATACTCCCTAAGCATCTCAAGATGCTACAAAGAAGGCAACACACTCTATGCATTCTTCGAGACAAAAAACACAGGCAAATACGACCTTGACCCAAAAAAAAACATGACATACAGCATGACAACCGGGAAAGCATACACTCTGGAAATCAGCCAAAAAAAGAACAGCCACTATCTGGACAAACTGGAAACCTTCAACATGGGAGAAGGAAAATACAAACTAAAATGGCTCATCAACGAAAACATTGAAACATTTCACATAAGAACACCTCTCTGCAGAGCATATGCATCCAAAAAATGCAACGAACCGCAAGAATGCGAAAAAGACACAGAATGCTTCGACTTCGAATACTGCGACACATACTGCAAAAAACTAAACTGCGCACAAGATGAACAAATATTAAACCACAAATGCATTTCATGCACCACCGACAGCGACTGCGACGATACACTCGTCTGCACAGAAGACAGATGCATAAATAACGAATGCGTCCATGAATCAATCCAATGCAGATCACCAGATGAATGCACAACAGCAAAATGTGTGGAACCAAAAGGCTGCGTATACACCACCGACGAAAACTGCAAAAAAAGCAGACAAGAAACAGCACAACCAAAAACAGAAGAACCTCAAAACTCAAACGAAAACTCAAACGCATACTATGCAGGCGTCGCACTAATACTGGCAATTATTCTCATTCTAATATACAACAGCAAAAACAAACCAGAAAAGAAAACCGAAGACAAATCAAAGAAAAAAACCAGAAAACCACAGAAAAAAAACAAACAAAAAAAGAAATAGACCACAAATACAAATATTTTATATACTTCTCAACCCAATAACATACCCATGAAAATCCTAAAAGGCGCAACAGTATTCACAGACAACACACTAAAAAAAAGAGACATAGGAATAGCTGGCGAAAAAATAGCCAAAATAGAAAAAAACCTGAATGGCGACGAAATAGACTGCACAGGTCTCCTCATTCTCCCGGGCGCAATCGACATCCACGTCCACTTCCGCGACTTCTCTGAAAAACACAAAGAAGACTGGTACTCAGGCTCAAGAGCCGCAGCCAAAGGCGGCACAACAACAGTGCTCGACATGGTAAACAACAACCCTCCAGTCACAACCTATGAGCGCCTCATGAAAAAAAAGAGGCTTGCAAAAAAGAGCATAATAAACTACAGCCTCTACTTCGGCCTCGGCCCTGAAAACCTCGACAGCCTCGACAAAGTCGCCAAAAAAGTCTGCGGCTTCAAACTCCACATGTGCAAAACCACAGGAGACCTCCTGCTGACAGACCCTGCGCTCCAGAAAAAAGCATTTGAAGCAGTCAAAAAAACAAAAAAACCAATAGTGATCCACGCAGAAGACCAGAAAACATTGGACAACGCAGCAAACATCCACAGGAGAAGAACAGACCACCTCGCCCACGCAGACTCAAGACCGCGCCTCGCAGAATCAAAAGCAGTAAACTACGCGATAGCATGCGCAAAACAAACCGGCGCAAAAACCCACCTCACCCACATCTCAACAAGGCTCGCACTAACCAGGATAAGAAAAGCAAAACAAACCGGCATCGACCTCACATGCGACACAACCCCAACATACATGTACTTCACCCGCAACAACCTTGAGAAAATGGGCGCATACTGCAAAATGAACCCTCCGGTAAGGACAAAAGATGACCTCGATTCGGTCTGGGAATCCGTAAAATACGGTATCATCGACATAATCTCAACAGACCACGCACCCCACACAATAGAAGAAAAAAATAAGGACTTCAAAACCGCCCCCGCAGGCATCCCCGGAGTAGAGATGAGGCTCCCCCTGCTCCTCGATGCTGTAAACAACAACCGCCTCACATTAGAAACACTTGTAAGAACCTGCTGCACAAACCCGGCAAAGCGCTTCAACCTAAAAGAACGCGGAGAAATAAAAATCGGAAACTACGCAGACCTGATAGCCGTCAACATGGACCTGAGAAAAGAAGTAACAAGGCAGGACCAGGTCACAAAATGCGGATGGTCCCCCTACGAAGGCATGAGCTTAAAAGGCTGGCCAATAAAAACCTTTGTCAACGGCAACCTCGTATACAACTTCGGCAAACTATACCACAATCAGGGAAAAGACCTCTTTGAATAGTCAGACAAGCAGGAAACCAAAATTAACTACTAACCGGGCGGGTGGGGGCTCGAGGATGGGTTAACCCAAAGAACCAAGGAGGAAAGTGAAAAATATGGCTGAGAACGAGAATAAAAAGTCAGACACTGTCTGACCAATTGACTTGGAGTCACTATATTGAGCAAAGAAGCGCTTCATCACAAAGTAGGTGCCTTTAACAAAAAAAGTGAAAAAAATGAACACAACAGACGCGATAATTCTCGGCATAATCCAGGGCATCTTCGAATGGCTCCCTGTAAGCAGCGAAGGCATGACCTCGCTCTACCTGATAGCAAAAAGCCACACCCTCGAGGAAGCAATCCCCATCTCCATCTGGCTCCACACAGGAACACTCCTTGCAGCAGCCCTCTATTTCAGAAAAGACATTATATCCATACTAAAAAACATACCTGCATACCTCAATAGGCGTACAATTAATACAGACATCGGAAAAACCACTACATTCCTTATAATTTCCACAGCAGCAACAGCAATAGTCGGCTTCCCAATACTCCTGTACAGCTTAAACAAGCTAAACTTCAGCGGAACAGAGGCAACAGCACTCATCGGAATCCTCCTGATCCTGACAGGACTCCTTCAAAAAAGAACACATAAAAAAAACACCAGTGGAAAAAAAATAACAATAACAGACAGCATAATTGTAGGGGTACTACAGGGGTTCTCAGCCATGCCGGGCCTGTCAAGATCAGGCCTCACAACATCCGGACTGCTATTACGTAGATATGACGCAAAAAAGGCGCTAAAACTCAGTTTCCTCATGAGCATACCCGCTGTCTTCGCAGCTGAAATAGGACTGGGATTAATGGGCAAAATCAACGTAGACTTAAACTCGCTCATCGCAATCACAACATCCTTCGCAGTCGGCTACTTGACAATAGGCGCCCTCATCAGATTCGCACAAAAAATCCGCTTCTGGAAATTCTGCATACTCCTGGGAATCCTGAGCCTCATACCATACATCCTGACCCTCTAACCCGCAAAAAGAATAAATACCTCCACATCCTAATAAACACCCTATGATAGACGTACACTGCCACTTGGAGCAAAAAGACTACGACAAAGACCGCGACGAAGTCATAAAAAGATGCAAAAAAAAAATGGACGCAGTAATAACCTCATGCGCCCACCCGCACGACTTTGACCTGACCATCTCACTAAAAAAACAGCACCCTGACTTCATATACATCTGCATAGGCCTCCACCCCGAATACATAAAAGAACTAAAACCAAAAGACAAGCAGCAGCTGATACAAAAAATAAAAGATAACCAGAAAGACATATCAGCAATTGGCGAAATCGGGCTGGACTACTTCTGGACAAAAGAAGAAGAATTCAGGGAAAAACAAAAACAAATGTTCAAAGAGTTCATAGCCCTTGCAGAAGAACTTGAAAAACCAATAGTAATCCACTCCCGCGACGCCCACGAAGACACCCTTGACATCCTAGAGCAAAGCAAAGCAAAACAGGTACTCCTACATCTCTGGGGAGCAAACCAGCTGGTTCCAAGAATCATCAAAAACAACTACAACATATCCTTCGGCCCAATCCTCCTCCGCTCAAAAAAACACAAAAAAATATGCCGCGACATGCCATTGGACAAAATCATGCTCGAGACAGACGCACCCTGGTTCGGCGAAAACAGGCAACGAAACGAGCCGACAAGCGTCGAAAAAGTAATAGCAAGAATCGCAGAAATAAAAAATATAGACCCAGAAGAAGTCGACAAAGCCACAACACAAAACGCAAAAAAATTCTTCAATATCAAGTGACCCTATTTCCTCAAAACCGCAGGATAAGCATACTTCACGTATTTCGCAATATGCCCTGCTTTCCCAAGCTCAAAAAACAACATATTATCAATACACGCCGCATGCTGCATCGCATGCAGCCCGCGAAAAGCCCTCCCCATGAAAGGCACTGCTTCAAACATCCTTAATGTCCTAAAAAGCGGTAGCACAAACAAAATATCAATGGTCCTTCTCCTAAGAAAATGCCGGTACTGCCCGCGATAAAGACACTTATCAAGGCTAATGTCCACAAGAAACACCAACAAGATAAACTCATCCGCCAAATGGATTATCCCCTCCTGCGCATGATTCAAAGAAAGAGCCATCTCACACGCAAGAAGTATCAGAATAACAAGCGACAAATACGGGATATTATACCGAAGAACATGTCGCAATTTATCAACCCTCAAAGAGACCCCGCAAAACTCGCAAATTTTGTCGCTGACATGAATCGACATACCGCAACCAGAACACTCAAGAATATGCTTATGAATACATCCGCTCATTATCTCATCTCCCTAAGAAACAATATCATCGCATCAATAGCATATATATTTATCGTCATATTCAATAAAATTTCCATTCCTTTTCTTAGGAGGAGTTCCTGACCAATAATAGAATATTATAAAATTGATTGTGTCCATGCACCTAATGGTGTTCATATACAGGATGTTCATGCCCCATTTCTTTTCGCAGTTTCAGATGCTCAATATGGGCGACCTTTTCCTTCAAAAATCCGCTAAGACTTAATTGATTACTTTCAATCATTGTTGATGCATGGCATCCGCCTAAAAAATGAGGCATTATAACGTAAGTTGCTCCTTCATCATAGAGTTTTAAGGCATTATCAATCTGATGAGAAACAACAGCAATAATGGCTTCTTTATTAGCTTCTTTTACCTTCTTAATCAACAATAGATTCGTATCTATTGCAGGTATTGTCGAAATAACCATCTTAACTTTTGAAAAATTCAACTCGTCAAGCAACTCTGTATCATTTACATCCCCATATTTACAATCATATCCCTGCCTAGATAGATTTACAATAACTTCAGGCTCATAGACAATTACAACGAATTCCTTCTTTATTTATTTTAATGAGGTCGTAATGTCAAAACCAATCTCATCATGCCCGAAAAGTATTATATCATAATTACCATCTTTATGGTACTTATGTTCATCAATTTTTTTTCCTTTTCTTTCAAATAAAGCGAGATATTTCGATAGGTAACCATACAACTTATTTGAATAAGATATCATATATGTAGAGCCAGCAATGGTTATTAAAGCTATGAATGTTAT
The DNA here is from genome assembly GCA_965370705.1 of uncultured archaeon. Classification (GTDB taxonomy): domain Archaea; phylum EX4484-52; class EX4484-52; order EX4484-52; family B79-G9; genus B79-G9. The sequence goes on from CBDUVR010000024.1 coordinate 6,503, forward strand.
CAAAGAAACAATTTCATTTGTTAAGTGACCCACTTTAACACCTAACGCGATCAGGATTAAAGAAAATTCACTTATCTGTGCAACAGTAAGACCCGCTAAAAAGCTGTTCCTCTTGGTGTAACCCATTAGTCCCATTAAAGTCATCACAATCAAAGGGTTTCCTATAAGGACAAGTAATGAAAACACAATGCAGGGGATAATATATTGATAAATATTAGCAAAAATCATCTGGGAACCCAACAGGATAAAAAATAGTATAAGGAAAAAATCTCGTAAAGGCTTCATTTTAGAACTTATTTCATAATGATATGGAGTCATTGACAAAGTTATTCCTGCAAGTAATGCTCCGGCCTCTATTGATAAATTCAGATAGTGAAAAAGAGAGGCCATTGCAAAACACCAGCTAATAGAAAAAAGCAACAAAAATTCTTGTGATTTAGCAACCAGCCTGGTTAAAGGAGGAAAAATGTATAAACTGATGATAGTCAATATTATTAGCAAACCCATGCCACTCAATATAGATTCAACAGCCAGTCCTGTTATGTTATTTCCCCTACTAATAGAAGATATTAGCATCAGGATGAATATAGCGATTAAATCCTGTACTATAAGAAAGCCTATAGCAATTCTTCCATAAAGTGTCTCAAGGTCTCTCTTATCTGACAGAAGTTTCATAATTATGATTGTACTGCTAAAAGAAACAGCAATAGCAACATAAATCGAAGTGAGATTTGAAAAACCTAACAGTTTTCCGATAACAAATCCAATAAGAGATGTGAAGAGGACTTGGCAAATGCCAGTAACTAAGGACGTTTTGCCAACATCCCGGATTATCCGGGGATTAAGGTTCAATCCAACCATGAACAAAAGAAATGCTATTCCAATTTGAGCAAATGTTGTAAGAGTATCTGCAGATTGAACAACATTAAGAACAACCGGACCTGCTATTATCCCTGTCAAAATATAACCAATTATTAGAGGTTGCCTGAAAAAATACATTATTCCTGAAATTATAACTGCCAGAATTAAGATTGCGCTCAGTTCAATAAATACTTCCATTCTATCTCACTTGCACTTGATTTAATAATTTCGTAATAAATTAAGTATGCTACTCGGTGTTACAACACCTATAACTTTCTTGTTTTTATCTAAAACAGGGATATACTGAAAACCGTCTTTATATACCAATTCTATTGCCTTATTGATAGGAGTATCAAGGTTTACTGTAGATTTATGTTTATTTACTAATTCTTTAGCTTTTTTATACAAAAATTCTCTTCTGTAGCCAATATTCAATATCTTTGTAAGCGGTTCATATCTTACTTGATGCAAAAATAATTTAATCAAGTCCTCATTACTGATTTCTCCTACAAATCTCTTGTCCTTTGTAACCACCATACAAACGTTTGTATCCTCGCTCTTTAGTTTTTTTATTATTCTACCTGCATCATCATCCTGACAAACAAACACCGCTTTAATCATGGCATCTTTTGCAGTTAGCTTCCTTATTTTTTGAGTTTCAGAAATCGTTAGAATTTCCTCTTCTCTTAGTTTTCTGATTGAATCTGTTAGTTCCATTTGCTTTATCTCCTTAGCCGAATATCTCTTTTTTTATACGTATCTCCCTAAATACTAAAATCCTATAGAAGATTGCATATTTAAATGAGGAATATAAAATTAGAAAAAAGAAGGTAAAAAGAAGGTAAATTATCTGATGACAGAATCACCCAACTCTGTAAGTATAAGATATTTATGATTTCCCCTTACTTCAAAACTAATGTAATGCAAATCTATCAGATTGCCTAATCTTTTCTTCAGGGTTGGTTTTGTGATCTTTAATCTGGCCCTTAGATCTGTTTGATTAATTAAAACACCTTTACTTTCAGATTCTTTAATAAATTTTAATATTTCCATTAATTCTCCAGGTATTAATCTGTTTATTTTTTGTTTATAAAAAATAGAGAACAGTTTAGATACAACAATAAATAATACTATAAAAAACGATAATTGTAATACAGAATGAATAATAGATGGACCTCTCAACGTATAATCTAGAAATTCATCAAAAATCTCACTTATAATAAAAATAACAAAAACCAGATACAATAAACCGCGTTCATAACCTTCTTTGAATATAATTTCCATCTCCTCTTTATCTCATCGTTTAGAAATTACTAATCCTTTCTTTGCACTGTAAATTCTATAATCATATGTATCCATCACCCCACCTGAAACAAAACCTACAAATTCACATTAACAATACCGCCAATCTCCTCAATCACATCAATAGCAAGCAGACTCTCACCCTGAACACTTGCAGCAGCATCCCCTGCAGCCCCCGAGATATAAGCAGAAGCAACCGCAGCATCAAAAGCATCAGCACCCCGCGCAAGAAGCGCCCCGCAAATTCCGGCAAGAACATCACCGGTCCCTCCCTTCGTCATATAAGGATTGCCAGTTTTATTCAAAACAGTCCTCTTGCCATCAGAAATAACATCCTCATGCCCCTTAAGAAGAATAACAGCACCAAGCTTCTTTGCAGCCCTCTCAACCTCACGCAGCACATCCCTCTTCCTGCCCAAATCAACACCAGTCAACTCAAGAAACTCATGCCTGTGCGCGGTAACAACAAACCGCCCGCCACCCCCCTTCCACTTGCACTTCCCAAGAGCACAAATTGCATCAGCATCAACCACGCACGGCACCTTCACCCTCTTCACAAACTCACAAACAGCCCGAAGCGCAACACTCTCACGCGAAAGCCCGGGCCCGACAACAACAGCATGGGAACGCAGAGACAAATTAACCAGCAGATCCACATGCTCAGACTTCAAAAAATCCCCGCCCAGAGGCACAGTAATCAAACAGGGCGAAAAAGACGCGACAATACTAGCAGCCCTCTCTGGAGCAGCCACAACAGTAAGATCGCACCCGCAATTTTGCGCAGCAAGTGCACAAAGCGCAGGCGCCCCCGTATACATCCTGCTCCCGCCGATAACAAGCAGGCGCCCGTAATCTCCCTTCTTCGAATCCATCGGGCGTTTCTTGAAAATACTCTTAATAAGCTTAAGTGTCATAACTAATATATTGCAGCAAAAAAATAAATAGATGATGAAATGCAGACAAAAAACCACACATTACAAATATCACAAAAACAAAGACCACAACCTGCGCACAACAGGGCGGGTGGGGGCCAGAGGACGGAAATCACAAAAAACCAAGGGGACAAAATCTATGGAATGCATGATTACGATAAAAAATGGGCGGGTGGGGGCTCGAGGATGGATGTCGCAAAGAACCAAGGGGGATAGCCTATGATTATAATAAAAAACAAGACAAAAAACAAAAAAATAACTGCCATGCACGCAAAATCCCCGCTCGCGCTCACAAAAGGCCTCATGTTCAAAAAAAAAGGGAACATGCTCCTCGAATTCCCCCTAAGCGCAAGACACAGCATCTGGATGCTCTTCATGCGCTACCCACTCGACCTCATCTACATAGACAAGCAAAAAAAAATAACGCAAATCAAAAAAAACATACCCCCAATAACACTCAGCCCCAAAACATGGAAAACATACCACCCAAAAGAAAAAGCAAAATACGTCCTGGAACTAGAAGCAGGCGAACCCCACAACTTCAGCGCAGGCGACACACTACAATTCGACACCTGACAAAAACACTCAGGAAAACAAAAATCAGGTGGGTGCGGGCCGGATCACAACAAAAAACCAAAACCAACCGACAAACATTTAAAACTTACCAGAAAAACAAAACACATAAAACAAACAACAAAAAACACGAGGGGCCTTAGGGTAGTTTGGTTATCCTTTGGGCTTTGGGAGCCCAGGACCCCGGTTCAAATCATGCGACTGCATCGCAAGCTTTTCAACGCAGCGCATGTGAAAATCCGGGGGGCCCCACCAAATTCTACATCAACAACATTACACAAAAAAAAGCAAACGAGGCCAAAAGGCCTCATCCAAAAAACTTGGGCTGTAAGTCAAAGAATTAGTATAAACTCAAGCCATAAGCACCCTGTTAAAAGCGCTCTTAAACGCGCGCTCCCTGTGCCTTCTCTCAACTGCCCTGAACCAGAAATTCAGCGGGCTCTCACACATTTTCTCCATA
>CBDUVR010000025.1:0-10548 GCA_965370705.1 uncultured archaeon
GCAGGACTACAAAAATATGAAATAAAACCTCTTACTGCAGACAATTCTGAACCAGTTATAATATGGTACATACCTGTAGAGAACGCAAATCTTACTGGCACAGTAGACTTAAACTTCAGCATTACCGACACGCACACCAACATCAAACAATCAACAATAGACATAAGAAACCAAACCTCAACATTAACAGGGTTCAACCCGGCAACAAACTGTACACAAATCGAAAACGGGTTCAATTGCTCATATGCATGGGATACGACGATGCAACAGGACGGAACTGTGGATTTAAACGCATCAGGAATTAATTATGCAGGACTACAAAAATATGAAATAAAACCTCTTACTGCAGACAATTCTGAACCAGCTATAATATGGTACATACCTGTAGAGAACGCAAACCTTACTGACACAGTAGACTTAAACTTCAGCATTACCGACACGCACACTAACATCAAACAAGCAACAATAGACTTAAGAAACCAAACCTCAACATTAACAGGGTTCAACCCAGCAACAAACTGTACACAGATTGCAGATGGATTCAACTGCTCATTCAACTGGAATACGACAACACAAGCAGATGGTTCATCCATATTAAACGCATCAGGCACCAACTATGCAAATCTCACAGGAATCGAAATAAGATACATCAACATCGACAACACAAAACCGAATGTTACAATAAAATATCCCATGGAAGGAGACTACATACGAACAGACGCATCCGGCCTGTTCTGGATCAACGGCTCTGTAATTGATGCAAATAAGAAAAGCAACCAGCCCACAATAAATAACACCAACTTCAACCTAAGTGATTACAACATATCTAATGGCAACTACAGCTTTTCAAACTCTTCAAACATTAGCGATGGCGACATAAGCATAAACATAAGTTTCATCGACGACTTCGGCAATCTTGGCTATGGCACAAGGTCATTCATCATAGACAATACTCCACCGACTATCTACAATCTGCACTCAGACGCCCCATTCAATGTTGTCTATGACCCAACATTAAACATAACATTTTACGTCAACGCAAGCGACACAATCTCAAACATATCAATCGAATTAAAATCCTTAAACCACACAAACACAACTTTTATGCAGGAAATATTGCCAAATTACTTCTCAATAAAAAAGCCACCAGAATACTTCAACTGCACACTAGGTTGGTGCAGCATGTTGGCAACAGCCACAGACCAGGCAGGAAACAAGAACTCAACAACATACCAATTCATAGTAGACTCAGAGAGCCCAAGTATCTGGTGGTCCAACTTGTCCAGATACATGCTCGAAGTCAACTACGAATACATAAACATCAAAGCCAATGCCTCAGACAACGCAGTCATTTACACAGTTTGGGCAAACATAACATATCCAAACGGCACATACACTACACAAGATATGACATTCATCGAGGAAAGTGAAAATATCGAAACATGGTCCGGGAATTATACACCTGTTGCGCATGGCCTGCACAACGTGAGTATATACGCATTCGACGGAAACCATACATCAACCCCTTTCTTCGCAGGACAGTTCTTTGCCATCAGCTACACCACAGGAACACTAAAGCACAACCCGAAACACATTGAACTGGCAAATATAACAAAAGACCACAACCAGACATTCGCACTCAACATGAGCCTTAAAAACACAGGCAACGGTACAATGTACAACGCACAAGTAAGCAACATATATCTGTTTGCAGGCGCATACATAACAGGCATCGAAAATAAAACCTGCGGAAACATTAGTGTCGGCACTTACTGCAACAAAACAGTAAACATAACAGTCACAAACGAATCAGAAACAACATGCCACCTCCTAAGTTCAATTTCCACATGGTACGACGCAGACAAAAAGCCAAGCAGCGGCGCCTCCGACACAACAGAAATATGCATCATCCCGAACAAGACGACACTCATGCTCTATGAGACGCCAAAAGAAGCAAACCAGACCTATGGAGAAGCAAGAAACCTGTCATTCTACATCTGGTCCTACGGGAACAACGAGATATCAGATATCATCATAAACATAACATCCGGCAACTTATCAACAGAATGGTTCACGTTCACACCATCGTTCATAGAAAACATATCTGCGCAAGTAAAGCAGAAAGTCAACCTTTCAATATTCATCCCGACAAACGAAAGCTACGGCTTCTACACAGCAAACATAACCGCCAACGCCACAGCATCCATCTGCGATCCCGAAGACGACTGCTGGGACACTTTCAGATTGAACGTAACATACTACGGTTTCTCCGGCGCAAACATAACCCAACCCGCAAACAACCAATACAACAGGACAGACATCATCAACATAACCTGCAGAATATACGACATCAATGTCACCAATGAAACAACAAAAGGCATTGAAAATTACACTGGCTACCTGTGGGATATATATCAAGACAACTCAACCACACTACTATACACCAACCTGACAAACAAAACAGGATACATACACTACACATGGAACACCAGCCAGACAAAAGAAGGACTTCACAACATAAAATGCAACATCACAGACAACAAATCCATCTATTATCTGGCAAAAGAAGCATACTCCGAATCAGCCATCACTTTGAACCTTTCCGGCTACTTAGTAATAAGCCTGCAAAACCAAACAGAATACACAATCTTCAAAAACGAAACCTTTAACACATCATGGCCCTCCAACACAACATTCACAGTACACGCAGCAAACAAATTAGGCAACAACGCAACGAATTCAACAATCCATGTATATTATAATGATACTAATTCAAGCATAACACTGCTCAACACATGCAACACCAACAGCACAGGTCAATGCAACATAACATGGGACCCGGCCATAACACAAAAACCAGGCAACTACACAATAATCATAAATGCGACAAATGAATACAATGAATACTCAAACACAATCACCTCATGGATAACTATCCTGAGCCTCTCAGAACCAATCTGGATTTCGCCAAAAGAATACGCTTTCCTAAACAAAACAACCCTGGTTTCATGCAAAATCAAAGAATCTGACACCAACCAGTCAATAGACAGATACCCAACATCATTTTACATCAGTGACCCACTCCTAAAAATACAGCTTGACACAATGCAATCAACCACTAGCTGGTCCACAAACAACGGACTAGTCAAAATATCAGACATATACAAAGAAGGAAATACATCCCTGCTCTGGATCACAAACATAACAGGCACCTCAAACTACCTGAACAAGGATTTGGGCTCAATTGACCTGACTTCATATGACATAGTAGCCCTGTGGGTATTTGCAAACTCATCAAACACAGGCAGCATGACATACATCAACATAACAGACACAGACGGAAACTCTACCATAAAATATCACAATCTTACCCGCAACGTATGGAACACCATAAGAACCCCGCTTGACAACTCAATAAACTCCTCAAAAATCTCAAAGATCAGTTTCTATCTCAACAACACAGACTACACTACCTCAACCAACCAGACATTCTACCTTGACGACCTGAAAGCCATCCAGATTAAAATGATAAACCCAAAAAATCTCAGTCACACCCAATCCAATGCCAGCGGCATCGCAAAAACAAACTGGACACCAGACATACCTGGCGAATTCCTGCTCATGTGCAACATCACGGACAATGCAACATTGTATTATAACACATCCACGAGAGAGGCTTACCAGTTAATTGAAGTATTGAACTCAACCGGAATTAGTATTGGCAATTTCAGCGGCAGCGTAGCAGAGGATGCAGAAGATAGCGCATATAAATATGACTTGAATGTCACCACTTACACTGTCGTTCCCAGACTGTTAAATGACACAGTGGCCACGAACAACACAGGAATCATCGGAGACGTAAAAATCACGAGCAACTTCACAGGAGTATTGATTCTTGACCTGGAGATTCAGGGAAACGGCTCGCAATACTTAAACACGACTGACGAAAATGGAAATCTGATAACTTCACTTCAATTACTGCCATACACTTCAAAAAACATCAGTGTGATATTCCTGACAGACATGAGTGAAGAATTTTTCTTCGCAAACTTATCCATAATATCCTTATCAACACTTGACAAGGTAAATGTCACAATCTTCTTTGAAACAAGGCAAATGGCCATTGACATAATCACCCCGAACTCCACATCACCACTATACAACATAGCAGAAAACAGCATAATACCAATACTTGCAAACGCAACATACAACCACTCAACGCAAACGCAAAACATAACGTTTGAAGTCAAAATCAGCGATACACCCTGCAAAAACATAACCACCCGCTACAGCAACGTCTCAAAACTCTGGGAATTAAACTGCACAGCCCCAAAAGTAGATGCAAATCCAATAAATAACAGCCTAACCATATACAGCACAAACGAGATGGATACAGTAACCGACACAGAACACAACAGTATTATATACAACAACACCTTAGGACCCATACTCACAAAAGTGAATGCAACATCATGCGAATTACACGGAAACATAACAATCGCAGTAGACGCACTTGACTATTCATCCACCGACAGCGTATGGATAACAGTAATAAACATCAACGAAAATACAACCTACGCAAACATCACACTCAACTTAACGAACGGAACAGCAATTAACGGCACATGGACAGCAGCTATTCCAAACATTACAAAAGAAGGAGACTACGACATCATAATCTACGCAAATGACACAGACAACCTGAACTCAACTACAGCCAGCTGGTTCGACGTATATCCAATAACAAACATCAGCGGGAATGTATCCGACGACTTCAGCCTGATATTTGATTTCTACAGACCTGATACAAGCCAGAGCAAAAGACTAATCAGCTTCAGCACTTCCCAGACAGATTACTTCAACGAGATAAGAAAAAGAGTCTATGATATCTCAATTAAAGCCAAAACAACAGCAACATTCATAGACGGCACAGCAACACAAACCCATACCCTGTTATTCAGAGACGTAAACATAACAACAAATCTGACAAATCCCATAATCTTCGGTCACGTAGACACTTTAAACATCACAGCGCCATCAAACCCGGACAGGACCGTAACAGTTCTTGCAGGACTATCCATAAATACTTCCAATAATTTCACTTACTCTGGAAATCTGATAATAGGACTCAATTACTCCGAAACACCAGGCCTGCTGGACAGACCAATAAACACAGAAAACCTGCATATTTACAGATGCGACAACTTCAACAGCAGCAACTGCACAGTATGGAACGATATTGAACTAACGAACCTAAACCAGTCAAACGCTTCCACAACAGCATACATAACAATAAATCACACCTCAACTTACCTGCTCACAGAAGAAAATGATGTCCAGAAAGAAGAAAAAACAGAAGAGCAGACTGCGACAGAATCAAGTTCAAACGTCGCTCCTCTTACACTAAACGACACAAGCAAGACCAACAAAACAGAAGATATAAAACAGACCGGCACAGAAAACGTAACACACCCATTCTCAGCCACAACTAATCTTATAGACGCATTCATGCTCGAAAACACATCAAAGGAATACTATCTGGAATTAAAGAACAACGTGGAAAGAAACATCAGCATAAATTTAGAGTTGAAAGGCGAACTGTCAGCATTCGCAAACCCCGAAAAAACACATACAATATTAGGACCCGGAAAAACCGAACAAATTACAATCTATGTGAAGGTACCTCCAAACACAACAAGAGGCGAATACCTCGGAAACATCATCGCAACTGGCGAAAACTACACAGAAAATATATCAGTCAAACTGACAGTAACTGTAATTAAAGCACAATACATAGACCTCAAAGCAGTCATATTGACCAAACACCTCCACCCCATAGACACTTTAAAAGCAGAGATAACATTAAGCGACCTGAGATTCAATCAGGACATAGCAATCAACATGTCTTACTACCTAAGACACACCACGACAGACAAAATAATCTCAAAAGCAGAGGAACCAATTGTACTAAGAAGCTTTAAAGAATATACGCTCGAGATGCCTGTAAACATATCCTCGAATGAGACAGGCGACTACTATTTGCTCGTTGTAGCCTACCTTGACGACAGCATAATTTCAGCAACAGACATATTTGAAATAAGAGCACCATTCTGGACCATGGAACGCCTGAAAGCATCAGGCATAGTTCTTGGACTCATACTAATTTCCGCACTGCTCTACTATGCGCACAAATGGTACATGAAAAAGAAACTGGAAAAATTACGTTATCTTATGCCTGACTACAAAAAACTGCCTAAAAAAACAGACAAATCATTTTGGCTCGGAAAAATTGCAGAAACAGACATCAAAGCATGGTATAACCCCGATGACCTGACCACCCATGTCTTAACAGCCGGCGCAACCGGCACCGGCAAATCCGTATCCGCATCCATCTTCGTTGAAGAAGCCCTTAAAAAAGGAATACCTGCAGTTGTTTTCGACCCCACGGTCCAGTGGACCGGCTTCGTAAGGCCATGCAAGGACAAAAACCTGCTCAACAAATACCCGGAATTCAACATAAAAAAAGAAGAAACCAAATCATTCAGAGGAATGATATTCGAAGTAGAAGATCCAAACGTCAAAATAGAATTCAAAAAATACATGAACCCCGGCGAGATTACAATATTTACACTCAACAAACTAAAACCCGGTGAATACGACAAAGCAGTCGAAAGCATAGTAAACACAATATTCCACGAAAAATGGGAAGAATCACCAGACCTGAAACTGCTCGTAGTCTTCGATGAGGTCCACAGGCTCCTCGAAAAATACGGAGGCAAAGGCGGCTACCTCGCACTTGAAAAAGCCTGCCGTGAATTCAGGAAATGGGGCATCGGCCTGATAATGTGCTCACAGGTCTCAGCAGACTTCAAAGAAGCAGTACAGGGAAACATCCTGACAGAAATCCAGCTCAACACCAAATCAATGGAAGACATAAAGAAAATCGAGCAAAAATACGGGAAAGAATACGCAAAGCGCATCTCACGCGAAGCAATAGGCGTAGGCATGATCCAGAACCCAAAATACAACGACGGGAAACCATGGTTCATACAATTCAGACCAACACTGCACTCCCCGCACAAAATCCTTGAAGAGGAACTCGAACAATACAGGAAATTCGCCAAAACACTAGAAGAAATTGAAAGCAAAATAGAGACACTCAAAAAGACAAAAGACACATTCGACATCGAACTTGAACTGAAACTAGCCAAGAACAAACTCAAAGAAGGACGGTTCAAGATGGCAGAAATATACATAAACTCACTAAAAGAAAACGTGAAGAGGATGTAATTGAAACAACTACAATTAACACACAGCCAAAAAAAGAACAAAAAGGTATTCATACCTATACTAATAGCCATAGGTCTGCTACTATCATTATGCCCTATAACCCACAGCCAGGACATAGATATAGACCCGCTACTCAAAATCAACCTCAACACCCTTTCAAAAGAGACAACACCACAAGGCATCCTTAAAGCGCACATATCCATACTAAATGTATACGACCCGAAAGACATAAACATCTCAATGACCTACAGCATAAAGACTGCAGACAATGAACTACGCCACAATGAAACAGAATTAATAAACATGAAAGGTCAGACAGAATCATACATAAAAGAAATCTCACTGGAAAATATAACAAACCTTACCGCAGGCAACTACTATCTCCTTACCATCGCACAATACGAATGCAGCAACATCACAAAAACCACACGCGCATCATCCACCTTCCAGATATACATCCCGTTCTGGACCCCCGAAAAAACAAAAATTGCCATTGGAAGCATTGCAATACTCTCCCTACTGGCAGCGATCTATTACACACGCCGCTGGTACAAAAAGCGCAAACTCGAAAAATCACGATACCTCTTCCCAACGGACTACAAAAAACTGCCGCACAAAGACGGCAGATCACTATGGCTCGGAAAAATAGCAGAAACAGATATAAAAGCATGGTACAGCCCCGAAGATATGACTACCCACGTCTTAACAGCCGGCGCGACAGGCACCGGCAAATCAGTCTCAGCTTCTATCTTCGTCGAAGAAGCACTGAAAAAAGGAATTCCTGTAGTTGTATTCGACCCGACAGTCCAGTGGACCGGCTTCGTAAGAGCCTGCAAGGACCCAAACCTGACGAACAAATACAAAGAATTCAATATGAAAAAAGAAGAAGCCCGACCTTTCCGCGGACTAATATACGATGTAGAGACACCGGACATAAAAATACAGTTCAAAAAATACATGAATCCTGGTGAAATCACTGTATTCTGCCTGGCAAAACTAAAACCCGGAGAATACGACAAAGCAGTCGAAAACATTGTAAACACAATATTCCACGAAAAATGGGAAGAATCACCAGACCTGAAACTACTCGTAGTCTTTGACGAAGTACACCGGCTCCTCGAAAAATACGGCGGGCAGGGCGGCTACCTCGCACTTGAAAAAGCATGCCGTGAATTCAGAAAATGGGGCATTGGTCTGATAATGTGCTCTCAGGTCTCAGCAGACTTTAAAGAAGCAGTTCAGGGTAATATCCTTACAGAAATCCAGCTCAACACCAAGTCAATGGAAGACATAAAGAAAATCGAGCAAAAATACGGTAAAGACTTTGCCAAGCGCATATCGCGCGAGGCAGTGGGCGTCGGCATGGTCCAGAACCCGAAATACAACGACGGAAAACCGTGGTTCATCCAGTTCAGGCCAACCCTGCATTCCCCGCACAAAATCACTGAAGAAGAACTTGAACAATACAAAAGCTTCGCAACAACACTTGACGAAATCGAAAACAAGATACAAAAAGCAAAAGAGCATGGCACAGACACTTTTGACATTGAACTCGAGCTGAAACTCGCAAAAAACAAACTCAAAGAAGGCCGGTTCAAAATGGCGGAAATCTACATCTCATCACTAAAAGATCGCTTAAGGACATGGAAAATATAATCAATGGGACAAGAATATATATACTAACAAAAACCATAATATAAGTATTAGAACCTATAATATAAACGGTGATAATTTGCCTGATAGCAAAAAAGAGACAAATGATACCCCTGCATCGTCAGATATAACAAATGACGAACCAAAAGAAGACAAGAAAGAAGAATGTCAGGTAGACAAAAAACCAAAAGAAGACCAAAAAAGCACAAAAAAAGATAAAGAGATCAAATCCGAAGACAATATATTCTCAAAAGAAGAAATGAATACGCTTGAGCACAAAGAAGATAAAACTAAAACCAGCCTGGTCGACAGAATATTCAAAAAAAAGAAAAAAAACTCATCCGACGAAACAAATAAAGACGAAAACAAAGACGACCCCATTGACAGCGACCAGTTCTCCCAAAAAGACGAAATAAAAATACTAAAAAAAGAACTATCAACCACAACCTCACACATCGACAACATTTCAATAACAGTCGAAAAGCTCGAAGGCAAACTGGAAAGCGAACGCGCCGTAGCCACAGGAATAGAAGAGCGCATATCACGACTCACCGAAGAGATAGGCGAACTGCGCTCAATGATTCTCGACAGGGAACGGGGATTCAATGACATAGAAACAGGCTTCAAAAAAATAGAAGCCATGGCAGAGGAAATGCAGCCCGAGATGATCAAAAAGAATCTTGACAGAAAAGAACGAGACATAATACAGATCTCAGTCCAAATGGAGAAAGTGGATGCCATTGTCTCTGAAACAAGCAGGCAGATAAAATTATTCCGGGAACAGATGGACAAAATAAAAAGTCTGGATAACCTGCTGAAAGTCTCGAAAGACATCGAAAAAAACATATCAAAAATAAAAGACACAGAAAGATATACCGGCCGTATGGCTGCAAAAACAGAAGAATTATTCACAGAACTCGACAAAAGGATTACGCAATTTGCGACCCAGTCCTCAAAAATAGACAGTCTTGACGAGCTAACAAAAGAACTGATGGAATCATTCGACAAAAGCGAAGTAAAACTAAAAGAAGCAGTATTCAAAGAAGACCTGGAAAAGCTCAAAGAATCAATGACCGCCACAGATCAAAAAAGCACAGACACCGAGCTATCAAACATAAAATCCGACATATTATCCCTGCAAGACAATCTTAACAAACAAAAAATCCAGTTCGAACTTCTGGGCATCAACCTATCATCAACAAAAAGCACCAAAACAGGTACAACCCCGAAAATATCACAAAATGGCAGCGGGCAGCCATCAGAAGAATTACCATCCATAGACAATATAATATACGACAAAAAACTAGGCAAATTAAGAAAAGAAATGGAGGAACAAAACAAAAAGAATATATCAGAAATGGCCAATCTTCTCTCTATAATGCAAAAAAAGGAGCAAGCCTACAAAGAGGAAAATAAAAATCTGAAAAAAGAGATAAGCAAAAAAATAAGTGAAATTGCAAACATTGAATCAGACTTCACAACAGAACAAATGAACACAATAATCAACTCAGAAATAGATAAGAAAACAAAAAAACTCAAAGACAATGTATCACAAATGGCAAACATTCTCTCTATAATGCAAAAAAAAGAACACATATCTAAACA
>CBDUVR010000026.1:0-10517 GCA_965370705.1 uncultured archaeon
GGAGGACAACATTCTCTAAAATCTGCAAAATAATCTTCATTATGTACTATTGTCTCAGACGCAGGTTGTACAAGCGCTGCTCCGTCCCTTGAGCCGTCAAATGCCCACCCATCTGGCGAGTCTGCTTTCCAGTTCTGGACTACCTGATTGATATCCCAACCGCGTCTGTCAAGGAATTTCAGAACTTCGTCATCGCAAACCTCAAGAGCATCTGCATACCACACTTCGCCATTATCATCAACAACAGACTTGGTCCACTGGCCTTTGTCGACTTTTGTTTCACAATATTTACTGGGAAGATCACAGTCTGGGTCCCAGCGTTTCCATTTGGTTATGTCACAGTCAGGGTCGCATCCGTCGTGTGCTGTTATACTGCACCAGTCATCACCAGGAGTATTTTGAGAAGTTCCAAAAGCGACAATATCATTGCAATCTAAAACATCACCATTAGCAACAGACATCTGATTCAACCACTGGCATCCGTTACCATCACCCGCGCAATCAGGATCTGAATAGCCCTCTCCCAGACCCACACCAAAATAATGTGCTGCCGGTGGATGATCTGTAAGTGCATAATTTCTGTTCTCACTGTAACATATACCGTCTCCTGCATCTGAGCAGTCTGTGCCACCACCAGTATTAGGTATTGTCAGTGTTTTCTTTGCAGTGTATGGATTCTCCCAATTTTTCGGATGTGTGCCGTCTATCCCTACAGGCCATTTTACAGTTTGATGGAGAGCATCAATATCTGGCGCATCTGCAAACGGGCTGATTTCACACCACCCATTTCCTTCGCATGCGGGAGTGCCATCATCCTTGTTTTCGGCGCATGTTTTGGGCCCGGGACAGCATACAAGGTCCATGCCCATGTCAGGACCGCAGCATGGATCGCTTGAGCAGTCAGCGCCAAGACCAGCACACTTGCCGCAGTCCGGATCGTACAATCCACCGCAGTCCGGGTCGCAGATGTTGTTTTCAACCCTGTCGAGCCAGTCACCGGTGGTGGAGTTAACAGGTCCTGCGCAGTCAAGGTCGCATACACCGTCTTCATGAAGCCTCTTAACGACAGTACCCTCGTAGCCGCAGTCAAGGTCGCAATAGCCGTCTTCTGATACGAGGATTCCGTTTATGTCTGTCGTGTTATATTTGTTGCAGTCAATGTCACATATTCCCCAGCTTGATGTGCCATTGTTCAGGCAGTCAATGTCGCATATTGCATCTTCAATCATGTGTGAGTCTGCATCACATATCCTGTCTTTTTCTTTTGACCTCTTGTTGCCGTTGCCGTCATCATCAAAATCCTTTATGCAATCTGCTGCTTCATTTACCTTGTCTTTGTCATTGGTAAAGCAGTCAGGGTCGCAGATGCTGTCACCTGCCGCAGAGCACCGGCTGTCGCACACGCGGTCTTCGATATTATCTACATTACAATCGGGGTCACAATTTGCATTGACTACACAGGCAGGATCGCAGCGGTTATCATTTGTATTGCATATGCATTTGTCCTTGCTTAATGTGATGCGCATATCATTCTGGTTTTTTACAAAGCACATATATTTCGGCCTATCCAGTGTGTATGGCTTTGTATGCGTCAGTGCCTGAAAAGGTGCACTGTAGCTCTTATCCTCTGCACTGACTTTCAGGCGCTTGTAATCGACTCCAATATCAACTTTCATGCCTTTGGGAACCCTGTAGACTATTGCCACGCTGCCTGCCTCTGCTGCGACTCTGTCAATAGTGGATGCAATGTCTTTTGCAACAAGAAGCATCGCCGACTCCTCAGCAGGCTCAGACTGGCCTTTCATAATCATGGAGCCCATTGTTGCCAGTAACACAAATGATACAATTATTCCAAAAGCTAATAACATTGTTTCTGAAATAACGACTGCACCTTTGCATTTCATAGTTACATCTTTTTGAATTATATTACTACTGAAATATTGGCTTAGGTAGTATATAAAATTTAGAAAAAACAGAATTGAACTTCTCTATGGACATTCTGTATCTGCTGAATCAATATCTCCGTCGCAGTCATTGTCAATGCCGTCGTCGCAGGTTGTTTCAGGCGACTCCTGGCAATGGATGGACCAGTCACTACCAGGTTCACATATCTGCGCACTGCTAGCACATAATGAGCAATCCTTTTCCACTATGCAAATGCATCTTTCACATCTCATCTTTGAACATGAGCCATATACTGGCTCACATGTTGTCGGCAGGGAGTCGCATTCTTCTCCAGTCTCCACTTTCCCGTTCCCGCATGGCGTGTCCTCTTTTAAGGAAATCACTTTCTCGGAATTAATGGTCACGATATCTCTTTCTGTTTTTACAATAACCATCTCATAAGAATGGGTAATATCATCGCCGATAATCTGATTCACCCGTGAAAAAAGGTCTTCTTCCAGGCTGGGGGTGCCTAAATAGGTCATGTTAATCCTGCAGTACAGTTCTTCGCAGTATGGCTCATCGCCGTAGAACTGGATGCATATGTATTTGCCCAGAGAGCGCTCTTTTTTTCTAATCATAACAGAAACCTTGTCCGGAGGCGGACCCTTTATTTCAGAACTGTAGATTGCCTTTATGTCGTCCGGAAAATGGCACTTGTGAGGGTATATATTTTCAACACCTCCCTGGCATACCATCCTGGTCTTTGATAAGAGTTCAGAAAATTCCTGAACCGCCATATAACGCTGTGTGTTTTTTAAATTGTCTCCCGCGATACTCATGCCAATTGTGAATACCATTATTCCCACAATAGTGAGACCGAGAATCCAAACCCATACAGATATTTCTGCTTTCATTAGTATCACTATTTGATATGGATGGGTGTATATAAATAATTTATTATTTATACCCCAAAGTTGATACTATTCGCAAATTGATACAGTAGATAAATCGCAACAAGAGCAACCAGAATAAATCCCAGATATAAAATTATCTCGAGTATTTTTCCTACGCCTGACAAGATTCTGTGTTTTGGCTTGGCAGGAACCTGCGGCTGTGGCTGCTGAACCTGTTCCGGGTACACACCTGCCTGCGGCGGCATCGGAGGCTTGTCCTGTACTGATTCATCTGCTTTGCGATATCCTTCCTGTGAATCGTAGGGTGAGCCACGACCTTGCGGCGGATAGGGTTGCGGTTGTGCAGTTTCTTTTTCTGCTATCCTGTCCCTGTCGTATCTGCCGGGTTCATAATCTCTGCTTTTAATCCCTCTATCTATTTCATCTGAACTGTGTCTATCGAATTCTGAGTCAGTTAATCCGGAATCTCCACCTAATGGTTCAGTTACCGGAACAATTTTAGTACCACACTTAAAGCAGTACCTTTCTTCTGGTTTTACTGGTGAACCACAATTAGGGCAGTATGGCATAAAAATTACCTAGATATGTATATGTATTCGGTTAGTTATATAGTTTATTTCAATACTGGCCTGGCATCAACCAATACATTATCTCTACCTGTTTTTATAATACTTAATTTATAATTAAATGAGTCTCCTGAAAGCCGCGCTATCCTCTCGAGTTTTGACCCTTTGGGCGGTGTTCCCATATATGTCATGGTGACGTTACATCCTGTTTTTTTGCAGGTGTATTTATCGTAGTCATGCTCAACACTAAACTGGTAGCACAGGTAATATCCACTGGTGGTGTTTTGATTTTCGATGTAATGCGGGGCTGAATCTACTGGCGGGCCGTCTTTTTCTGATACGTAAATCGCGTAAACATCTTTGCTGATTGAGACTGATTTCGTCTCTTTTGAACCTTTTGGCATTGCGCAGAGTTCGTTTGTGGTAAGATGTATCATATTGTATTTTTCCACAACCTGCTGGTTGTTTAGCTGGATGATGAGCATCATGATGTTTTGCTGGGCACTGGCAAAAACAAAGGCAGCCATCACTATCCCAAGAATTATCCATACCCAGACAGACATGGTTATCCCGGATCTTTTGTTCATGCAGACCAATTGGTTCTGGTAACATATATAATTGACGGGGGATTTTAGAAGTTCCCGCTTGAAACTCTAAACAAGATTTATAAATGTTTGAATTGGTATCTTATAATGTGTTGTATGTATTGCATCCAGTATCTATCTGCATATCACATGTATACGTGTAATTTTACGATAATTAAAGAGAGGGTGATTTTATGGTGAAAAAAAGGTCAGTAAAGTCTGCAAAAATTGCAAGGGCAAAAGCAGTACCCAAAAGTGAAAAGGAGAATGCGCCGCTTGTCAGGAGAGAAATATTTAATATGGAGACACTGAATGTTCTTCTTAGTGCGATTATTCTTGTGGTGCTGTTGTATTTTATTGGCGGCGTTGGTGCAGACAGCAGTGCAGAGGCACAGGCATCAAGTTCTCCAAAATTCGTTTCTGATGAAAATGCATGCAGAATTTTCTGCGAGCATAACTCGCAATATGGTGAGGATGGCTTTGGTGGTGTGAGTGAGAACGGACATTGCCTCTGCAGAATCATGGCTAACTCAATACCTAATTATGAGAAGAACAAGACAATGAGTGCGACGATTCTTGTTGACCAGGGAATAATTGTAGAAGATGCAAGTTTAGAAGACGGCGTACAGCAGCAGATGACGCTTCCTCTTGTAGAGTAAGTCAGGCGGATATCATCTTTGTGGATATTGTTTCTGTATGCCCGTTTTTATTGCAACATTTAAGGCGGACGCAGTGTTCGCTCAGGGAAATCTCGCATAAGTATTTGCCATTGGAGACTTTAAATGAGCCGCCGATGGGGTTTTCTACCATGAGCTTGTTGCGCTCAAGTATTCGTTTTTCTTCATTTATGGAGTCTACCTGAAACATTAGTGGTCTTCTTGAATATTTTTTGTCCTCGCTTTTGCTTATCATGTTATTACCTACACAAAATAATTACTATACCATAGTAACATAATCTTTATAAATCTTTGCTTTGGGAAGGTTTTTAAAAATGAACACCACTAATATTGTTTGGGTGTAACTTATCCCTGTAATTCTGGTGATGACATGCTGATTGGAGAGGTAGTAGGCAAAACAGGCACAAAAACGTTCAGGTTTCGCGCTTATAAGGATGTGAACAAACTTGATTTCGTTACTGTAAAAAATAAGGATGACCACTGGATTCTTGCGCAAATCGATAATGTCGAGAGCCACCCGGATGGCAGGAATATGGCGCTGTGCGTCGTACTGGGGTACAGGGAAAGGGGAGCGCTTATTACACCGAAGACGCCTATAAAGCCCTCTACTCTTGTGTATACTGCTGACAAAGAGGTCATACACAGCACACTAAACCTCTCAACCGGAGGGCTTTATATCGGGAAACTTGATGCGAATAAGGATGTGCCTGTGTATCTTGATCCTGAGGAGCTGATATCAAAGCATGTCGGGGTCCTTGCTGCGACCGGGTCAGGGAAGTCGTATACTGTTGCTGTTATCCTTGAGGAACTGCTTGAGCAGAATATTCCTGTTGTGGTTATTGATCCTCATGGCGAGTATTCTACGCTAAGGTTCAAGAATGATAATGAAAAAGAGATTCCGCTGATGGAGAAATACGGCATTGAGCCGAAGGCTTATAATGTGGCTGAGTACAGCCCGGATCCCAGAATAAATCCGGGTGCCAAGCAGTTGACGTTTTCTGATAGAAATCTTAGTGCGCATGAGCTTGCACAGATATTTCCTACCAAGGCGACTTCGTCGCAGATGGGTGTTCTTTACGGCGCTATCAGGGATGCAAAGACCAAGGGAGATTATTCTTTGGATGATGTCATTACGTATGTGAGCAATAGCGACAGTTCATCCAAATGGAATGTCGTGAATATGCTTGAGATTGTAAAGGAGATGAATCTTTTTTCCAAGAGTCCGACGAAGCTCCAGGAGATTGTTAAACCCGGAAGGGCGGCACTCATAAACCTGAGGGGGATCACTCCTGAAATCCAGAATATTGTGGCGTTTAAGCTTCTTGAGGATCTGTTTGAGCAGAGAAAAGTGGGACGGGTCCCGCCGATGTTTCTTATTGTCGAGGAGGCGCATAATTTCTGCCCTGAAAAGGAGGTGAGAACGTCTTCAAAGATCATCAGGAGCATTGCAAGCGAGGGGAGGAAGTTCGGGCTGGGGCTATGCATCATCTCGCAGAGGCCTGCGCGGGTTGACAAGAATGTTCTGTCTCAGTGCAATACGCAGATTATACTTAAAATCACAAATCCTAATGACCTGAGGGCAGTGTCGTATGCTGAGGGCATTACTTCGGGGCTTGAGAATGAAATCAAGAACCTGAATCCCGGGACGGCACTAATTCTTGGCCGCGAGATGCCGCTTTTTGTAGACGTGAGGGTGCGGAGGACAAAGCACGGAGGAGTGACTGTCAGCGTGACTGAGCAACCGGAAATCACTGACGGCATCATGTCGTTTGCAGGCATAAGAAAAGAGGAGATAGAGATGAGGCTTGGCAAAGTCAAAAAAATATATTATCCCTGCTTTCGGATATCCAAGTCAAGGAAGCATTACCTGATTGACGGGATGAAGGGGAAGATCCTGTACCGCGACGGGGAGAGGACAAGAGAGTCTTCGATAGACATTACTGATGATAACCTGAGAGTGCTTTCCTATCTTTCAAAAAAGATGAGCAAGGATGAATTGATATTGAAGTCCAGCATGAATTATACTAACCTGATATCTTCTCTTAGTGCACTGAGCGGTGCAGGACTTGTCCAGGAAAGTGTTGAGAATGGTTCTACTTTATATTCGAGGACCAGGAAGGCTGACATCAGGACATTTGATATTGAGCCTGTTCTTGTCCAGATTGACGGCGATGTGCTGAAGCCGGCTCTTGCAAGGGAGCAGATATTCCAGAAAGCTAAGCTTCTCCTTAATGATTTTGATGATATTGAGATGGTGTATTATCCCTATATTATCGGGAAGAATTTCATGATTGACGGCATCAGCGGGATAAAGCAGGACGTGTCCTAGAATTTGTGGATGTTTTGTAAAATACATAAAGTATTATAAAGATTAGAAATCATAATACTATATCGATATATTGGAATTTCAGCATATTCGGATGTTTTTGGAGGCGGTAATTTGAAAATCAAAGTTGTTTGCCCAAAGTGTGAGGGTGTATTTGACTGGACGTGGGGCAAACAGAAAGGAGTGTGCGAATGCTGCGATGCGCATCTTAACATAAGAGAGGTTAAGTTGGCCCAGGGAGAAGTTATGAAACTTTTCCAGTAAAAAGCAATTTCTTCGGATAGATTAAACCTGTATGATAATCCTTAAAGTGTTGTAGGTGTGGTTCTGGAGTCTGATGATTTTGGCTGTAGTCAGAAGTTCAAAAGCAAGGCATTGCAAACTCATTCGTTTTGTAAACAAATCTGTTATATGAAATTGTCTGGTTGCTCAAAAATTACTTAACCTTTATAAAGAAATGTGTTGTATATTAAGATTATTAATTAACAGAGATGATATTATGACAGGGAAAAATGTTGCAGAGGATGCTGAAATCAAGAAAAAGAGCGTTGCAGAAGATGCTGGAATCAAGATACAGAACATTGTGGTTTCTGCTAATACGCATACTAAATTTTCACTTGAAATGCTGGCATCGAACCTGGATGAAGCAGAATATGAGCCGGAATCTTTTCCCGGGCTGGTTTACCGGGTAAAGGATCCTAAAGCTTCGACCCTGGTTTTTACAACAGGCAAGATTATATGCTCAGGCTCCAAGTCATTCACTGATGCAAAAACAGCAATCAAAAAGACAGTTGAGACATTCAGGGGGCTCGGAATTGATGTGTCGCACAAGGTTGATGTTGAAATCGTGAATATTGTTGGGACCGCGGACCTGAAAGCCAAGCTGGATTTAAATAAGATTGTATTTGAACTTGGGGAGTGCGAGTATGAACCGGAGCAGTTTCCCGGACTGGTTTACAGGCTTGATGAGCCTAAAGTTGTGTTTCTGATATTTAATTCCGGGAAGATTGTGTGCACTGGCGCAAAAAGTGAAGAAATTGTTGCATTGTCCATAGAGAAGCTGAGAGGCAAACTGAAGGGCATAGGCGCCCTGAAATAGATAGGTTTTTATAGTTATCTAATTCAATCCACTGATTATGAAATTGCTTTGTACATCAGATATCCATAGAAATGATGTGATTGCAGAGAATATTTTGCAGACTATAGAGAATGAAAATATTGACGTGTTTATTAATGCAGGGGATTTTCTGGATAACCAGTTTGCGTATAATTTTTTTAAAAGACTGAAAGTCAGGAGTTTCATTGTGAGGGGCAACTGGGATTCGGGCATGGATTACAATAGCAAATATGTGACTGTCGGTGACGGTGTTTTCAGGTATGGGGAATATTCTTTTTTATGCGTCGGGGGAGGCAGGCCGTTTGGTGTTGATGAGACCCTGGATGCTGTAAAAGATGTTGATGGTGAGAAGCTGGTTATGATTACGCATTATCCGCCGTATGGCATCCTTGACAGTGCGTGGTCTAATGCTCATGCAGGATTTATGGAATACCGCAGGTTTTTGTCTGTAAAGAATCCATGCATGCATGTTTTTGGCCATATTCATGAGTCAAACGGGTACGAGATGGACGGGAAGACGCTTGCGATAAACTGCGCACTTACTGATCACGGCATGGGCAGGGGCTATGTTGTGGAGCTGCCGGATAAAAACATAAAAGTTGTGAATCTAAATGAAAGAAAATATTATACTCCCTTCAAAGTTCAAAGCACGATATCACGCATTACTGGGAAGAGATAATAAGAGGTTCCTCAAATATTGCAGGATTCCTCTCAGGCGCGCTATACGTGTCAACAGGTTTAAAATCAGTTGCGATGAGTGTGTGTCGAGGCTGGAAGAAGAAGGTTTTGTGCTCAAGAGCATCCCGTGGAACAAATGGGGGTTCTGGGTTGAGGATAAGGGTGATGTGGCTTTGGGTAATACTCCGGAGCATTTTCTGGGATATTTTTATGTGCAGGAAGCATCGTCTATGATACCTGCGCTTGTTCTTGGCGCCAAGGATGAGGAGACTGTTCTTGATGTGTGCGCTGCTCCCGGCTCGAAGACGACGCAGATGGCTGAGATGATGGAGAATAGCGGCCTTGTGGTTGCGAATGATACGAATATATCGCGCATCAAGGCTTTGAGGTATAATCTTGACAAGGGCGGTGTTGTGAATACGATTGTTACCCGGATGGACGGCGCCAAGCTGAACAGGTGCGGTGTGGAGTTTGACAGGGTTCTTGTTGATGCTCCATGCTCTTGTGAGGGGACTGTGAGGAAGGACTGGAAGGTGCTTTCGCATTGGAGCGAGCCTTTGATATTTAATCTTTCGAGGCTCCAGAAGCATATTGTTTTGAATGCTTCCCAGTGTTTGAAAAGCGGGGGGGTCCTGGTGTATTCGACGTGTACGCTTGCGCCTGAGGAAAACGAGGGTGTGGTCAGCTACCTTCTTGATAAGGTCAAAGGACTACGTGTTGAGAAAGTGAAGCTGGATGGACTTAAGACAAGGGAAGGTGTTTGTGAGTGGCAGGGCGAGAGGTTTAACGAGGGTGTGAGGGATTGCGCAAGGGTATACCCGCAGGATAATGATTCTGAGGGGTTTTTTGTAGCAAAAATAAAAAAGGAATAGGTAATTATCATGCAGCAGTCACCGTCAGCCCTGAAAATCATGAATTCGCGCGAAAAAAAAGACCTCTTTAAAGAGATCAAAGAGCAATATGGCATAGAAAAGACCATTCTTAATAAATACGAATACTTAGAAAGATCAGACAAGATCTGGATGACCACAAGATGCGCCCTGTCAAAAGACCTGAAAAACCTGAGAATGGAAGGGATTGGCATGCTGTTTGCAAGGAGATCTGCCACACTAAAGCTGACAACGAATGCAGTCCAGCTTTTTGGGAAGCATGCGACGAGAAATGTGCTTGAGCTTGAGGAGGAGGATGCGCGGAAGTATATGAGGGGACTTGATATATCGGAGATGGCGCATACGGAATTGTCTGGTTATGTGATTGTTAAATGCGGGGATGATTGTCTTGGATGCGGGCTTTACAAGGAGGGTTATCTCAAGAACCAGATTCCCAAGCAGAGAAGGATTAAGAAGTTTTGAGTTAATGTGAATGAATCGTGTGAGTTGCGAATAACAGGATGTTTAATGGTAAAAATGACGTATAATCTCCAAGTTAGACCTAAACTCTTTGAAGATGCTTCAGCGTTTTCGCTTAATCTGCGCATCAATATGCTCTTTCTGCTGCGCGCTCCAGACCTCATTCGGCGTCTTCTTGATATAATCTACCCTGTAATCTATGAACTTCAGGCGCTCTTCAAAATTCCTCTCTCTTTTCTTGCGAAGCTCGCGCAGGCTTATTTTAAGTTCAGTAGCCATATAATCTCCCTGGTTACTATACGTTCTTTCTTTTAAATGTAGTTGGCGTCGTTACTAAATTGACAAACTCTACCAAAAACCAAGAGATGTCAATCTATCCGGGTGAATCTATGATTCGCTGGATCCTAAAAATCGTAGAT
>CBDUVR010000027.1:0-10467 GCA_965370705.1 uncultured archaeon
AGAACTAGGAAGCGCTGGTTTGGGGTTATTCTCTTCGGACAAGATTGATAAATAAGTAAATGGGGTAAAGGCGCTTTTGTTTTTTGTTTGTGTGCCTTTATCCGCATGTTTCTTAAATATCTTTATCCGAAAAGGGCGCCCAAACCAGATGCTGCTTCTTCGTCTGTTTTTGCCTTGTCTTCTGGTTTTTCTTTTTTCTTTTCTTCTTTTGGTGCTGCTTCTGCTGACGGGGCCGGTGCAGCTGCTGCCTGTGGCGCTACTGCTGCTTTTGATATTGCTTCTTCGATGTTTACGCCGTCAAGTGCTGCGACTAGTGCTTTTATTCTTGAGTCGTCTGCTTTTGCGCCTGATGCGGTCATTACTTTTTTTACGGAAGCTTCGTCTATTTTCTGGCCTGCTGCGTTCAGCAACATTGCACTGTATATGTATTCCATGTTGTTCTCCTCCGGGTTGTTAGTATGATTTTTTGTTTTCTTTTTTGATTTTGGTGTTTTTTTTGAATTATGATGTGTTTGTTGTTCTTGTTTTTTTGTTGTGTTATTGTATTTTATGTGTGGGGTATTCCCCCTTGTGAAGTTGATGATGTCCGTCCCTTCGCCCCCACCCGCCCTGTTATCCGAAGAGGGCGCCCAGGCCTTCTGCTGCTTCTTCGTCTGTTTTTGCCTTTTCTTCCTTTTTTTCTTCTTTTGGTGCTGCTTCTGCTTCGCCTGCCGGGGCCGGTGCAGCTGATGCCTGCGGCTGTGCTGCGGTTGCGCTGCCTCTTGCGCCTTCAGGGAGTTCTGATGCCAGTGACTGCATCTCGCTGTTTGCTTTCTGGACTATCGGGGTTATTGTGTCTTTTGCCGCGATTTCAGCGTTTATTGCGAGGTTCATTGCGCTTGTATGGGCTTCTCGCAGTTTTTGGGGCATGATTTCTTTTATGAATATGTCTGCGTTGTATGCCAGGTTGAAGCCTTGAGCATATGCTGTCCGGATGTTTGCGAGGTATTCTTCTGTGTTGATTGCTAGTGTGGATTTGTCGAAGATTATGTTTTTTTCGTGCGCTCCCATCATGTTCAGGCTGACTTCCATTGGCTTTATGCCAAGCTTCATCATGACGTTTGCTTTTATGGCTGAGATTGCCTCGCCTTCTTTTACCAGCGGCGAGTCTTCCCTGATCGCTATCTTGTCGCCCTGTATCATTGCTTTTACGCCTGCGCTCTGGAGGTCGCTTATTACGGGGCCCGGCGGGAGGTTTGTTTCGCCGGCAGGGACTGTTATGTCTCTTGGGGCTATATTTCCTGCTTTTGCGTATGCTTCTGTTTTGGAGCTTTCGACTTTCTTGTAGAGTTTGAATGCGTTGTCGTTTGAGAGCATGAGTGCCGGTATGTGCGGGTCGTATTTTTCCAGATCTTTTATGTTTTCTTTTTTTGAGCTGTCAATTGCTCTTTTGATTATGCCTTTTTTGGTTACTATTATTTTTGCGCTGTCTCTTGTGTCTGTTCTTATTTTCTGGAGCTGCGCTGCCCCGAGGCCGTGAAGGTCAAGCATGCCGACTACCGGTGATGCGTCTATTTCTTCTGTGAGTTCTTTGACTTTTTTTATTTTCCATTCCTGTACCATTTCTCGCACCTAGTAGTTGATTTTTATTGGCTTGCCCATTGTTGTTTTTATGTATACTGATTTGATGTTGTTTTTGCCTGTCGGGAGCTTTTTTTCGATTGCCTGCATCACTGCGTTGAAGTTGGCTATGAGGTCTTCGTTTTTCATGCTTTCTACCCCGATTGTGCAGTGGATTGCAGAGTTGCCTTTTAGTGAGGCCCGCGTTGTATTTTTTAGCTGGGTTATGAGCGGAGCCGGGTCAGCCTGGGGCGGTAGGGGTTTTGGCATTTTGCCTTTCGGGGCCATGAAGCGGCCTAAGCTTTTACCGATTCTTAGCATGAAGGGGGCTTCTGCTATGAAGTATTCGTATTTGTTTATTGTTTTTTTGAGTTCTTTTTTGTCTTTTTCAAGTGTTGTCAGGGCTTTTTCGTTTATCAGGCCGTCTGCTATGCTTTTTGATTTAATCACTAAGGTGTCACCGATTACTGCGATTTTCATGTCTTTGCCGCGGCCTTTCGGGAGCTGAATTTCTTCTGTGAATTTGTTCTGGGGCTTCTTCAGGTCTATCTGTTTTGTGTTTATGGCGAGGTCTATTGATTGAGTGAAGTTTCTTTTTTTACTCTTATCTCTTGCTTCTTTGAGTATGTTGTTTAGTTCGTTGTCGTTCACTTGGTTTCACCAGTCTCTTTGGTCTCTTCTTTTGCTTCTTCTTCGGGCAGTACGTCCTTGATTATTTCGGGTGGTATTTTTGCTTCTTTTAGTTTCGCTTCTATTTCTTTTTTATCTTTGCCTTTCATTTCGCCGATTATCTGCCTGGCTGTGGTCTCGTATTCTTGTCTTTTTTCTTCGAGTTCCTGTTTCATTTTGATTTTTTCTTCCTCGAGCTGTTTGAGTTCCTCTTCAGTCAGTTCGGTTTTGCCTGTCCTGATTTTTTCGTCGTATTTGCCTTCGTTTACGAGTCTGATTGTTTCGCGCGGGTCTTTTTCCTCGACGAGTACGCCGCATGATAAGCATGTGCCTATTACTGTCTTTACTGCCTCTTTTCTTGTTTTTGCTGGCAGTGTATCTTCTTTCATTTTTGCGATCTTGATTATCTGCTCTATTTTCAGGTCTGCAACGTGCTCTTCTCCTGCTTTGCCTGCGAGCTTCTCGAGTTTTGCTTCTTTTTTTATGAGCTGTGAGACTGCAGGGCTGCCTGTTTCGATTTTGAACTCTTTTGTGTCTGAGTTGATTATGACTTTTACAGGTACTTTTATGCCGGCGAAGTCTTTTGTTTTTTCGTTGATTGTATCTATGACTGATTTTATGTCTACGCCCATGGGTCCCAGCGCGGGTCCCAAGGGGGGACCTGCTGATGCTTTGCCGCCGTCTACTATTGCTTCAATTGTGTTTTGTCCCATTGTGATTACCTTTATAATTCGCGGATGGCTTTTAGGAGGTCAAGCTTGATTGTGATTGGTATCGGTACCGCGGATTCTACGAGCTCTATCTTGGCTTCTCTTTTTGTCTCGTCGATTCTTACGATTTTCGCTTTCTCGCGCTTGAAGGGGCCTCCGACTACTTCTACTATGTCGCCTTCTTTGAATTTTACTTCTTTTACTTCTGTTGAATAGAAGTTGGAGAGTTCGTCTATGTTTATTGGCTTGTTTATGATCCCTTTGATGTGGGGGATGCCTTGTATGGCTTTGTGGATGTCTTCTTCTTCCCCTTCTATGAATATGTAGCCTTTGAGTTCGTTCGGGCTCAGCATTGCTTTGACCCCGGGGTTCTTGGCTTTTAGTTTCGCGTCCAGTGAGTCGAATACTGTTCTTTCACGTCCTACTGTTGTTCTTATTGTGTATATTGGCATTTGATGCACCTTTTACATTGAGCTTGGGATGTATCCTGTGAGTTTTGCTATTATGTATATTATCAGGCCGATGGCTCCGATCAGGAGTATTCCGAGCCCTGTTATTTTTATTGCTGCTGAATACTCGGGATTTGCTGGCTTTTTTGTGATTTTCAGGACGCGCATGTATTCCTGAATTTTTTGTTTTATATCCAGTTTCATGGGTTCCACTTTTGTTTTTTCAAGTTTTTTAGAATCAGCCCCTTCTACCGGAGGTAGTGTTTGCGGGCAATTCGCGGTTCTTGTGGTGCTAGGTTTATTTATTATGGGATATATTTATAAAGGTTTGTCCGGGTTTTGATGTGGTTTATGTGTATGCTTTGCGTGTGTCGCGTGTAATGGCCTACTGAGCTATAGTCTTGTATCATCTATATCGGAATATTATTTTTCCGCGAGATAATGTGTCTAGAATTCTACAAGTTTTTCGAATTCTTTGTAGCGCTTGTCTGCGTCTTCTTTTGTGATTTTTTTTAGCTTGTTCAGGCTGAAGTCTTCTGCGTTGAATGAGGCGATTGCGCTGCCGTAGATTACTGCTTTTTTTATGTTCTCAACTGATGTGTCGCCTGTGCCTGCAAGGTAGCCCATGAGGCCTCCTGCAAATGAGTCGCCTGCGCCTGTGGGGTCTTTTACTTGTTCGAGAGGGTAGCCCGGGGCGCAAAAGCACATGCTATCTGTGAAGAGGAGTGCGCCGTGCTCGCCTTTTTTTATGATGACGGCATTAGGGCCTTTTTTTAGCAGCATGCGGGCTGCCTGCACGAGGTTCGGGGTGTTCATGAGCTCTCTTGCTTCTGCGTCGTTTATCAGGAGGAGGTTTACTTTGCTTATTATGTCCATAAGGTCGTGTTTTTTAGTCTCTATCCAGAAGTTCATTGTGTCCAGTGCTACCAGTTTTGTGTTTTTGAGCTGGCTCATGACTTCAATCTGGAGGAGCGGGTCGATGTTTGCGAGGAATAAGTATTTTGATTCAAGGTAGTTTTTGGGTATCTTCGGGCTGAATGATGAGAAGACGTTGAGTTCTGTGTTTGTTGTGTGCGCCTGGTTCATGTCGAATTCGTAGTATCCAGACCATCTGAATGTCTTTCCGTCTGCAACAGAGAGGCCGTCTGTTGCTATTTTTCTTTTGTTCAGGAATTCTATGTGCTCTTTTGGGAAGTCTTTTCCCACGACGCCGACGAGGCCCGGGCTGCAGAATATGCTTGCTGCTACTGATGAATATGTGGCTGCGCCGCCGAGGATTTCTTTTACTTCCCCGAACGGTGTTTTGACGGAGTCAAGGGCGATTGAACCAACTACGACTAAATCTATCATTGTAATCATTCTCCTGTTTTAATTTTGATATCTGTTTTTGTTCAATTTTATCTTTATAACTTTATAATAATAATCCTTTAATAAGGTATCAAGGTGGGCTGAAGGAGGTATGTGAATGCGCGCGGAAATTGGAATTATCGGTGGTACGGGGGTTTATGACCCGAAGCATCTTTTGGATGCGAAGAAGGTGGAGATGAGTACGCCTTATGGTGAGCCTTCGGATGATATTGTTGTCGGGAAGCTTGGGGGGCGGAAGGTTGCGTTTGTCAACAGGCATGGTCCCGGGCATAAGATACCGCCTCATATGGTGAATTATCGTGCAAGTATTTGGGCACTTTCGGAGCTTGGCGTGACGCGCGTTCTTGCGCCGACTGCTGTCGGGTCGCTGGCTGATGAGTACAGGCCGGGGGATTTTGTTGTGCCTGACCAGTTTATTGACAGGACTCATGGGAGGGTTTCCACTTTTTATGAGAAGGGTCAGGTGTGCCATATTTCTGTTGCTGACCCGTTCTGTGCGGAACTGCGCGGCCTCTTGATTGAGACGTGCAGGAAGCTGGGTTATGCGCTTCATGATAGGGGGACGCAGGTGTGCATCAATGGCCCGCGTTTTTCGACCAAGGCAGAATCGCTTATGTTCCAGAAGTGGGGTGCGCATACTATTAATATGACTCTTGTCCCTGAGTGCGTGCTTGCGAGGGAGATGGAGATGTGCTATGCCTCGATTGCGATGGTTACTGATTATGACTGCTGGAAGGAGCACAATGTTACGTTTGATGAAGTGATTGAGAGGATGAAAGAGAATGAGGAGAAGGTTAAGAAACTTCTTTTGAAGACGATTGAGGTCATACCCAAGGAGCGTGGCTGCGGGTGTGGGAGTGCGCTTGGAGGGGCGCTAATTTGATTGGGTGAACAGGTTCGGGAAACTCAAAATCAGTTTACTTCATATGTACCGCCAGGGTTCTCTTTCTCAAAATACCTCTTGAGAGTATCTATATCTTCTTGGGTCATATTGCGAAAATCAGGCACGATATGGACCTTGTTCACAGGGTCCTTATTCTTGAAGTAAACCTCACAGTTAGCGAGCCCTACCCTGATATCAGAAATCTTGGTCATGCCGTCCAGGTTGGGTTTTGGACTGAGTACTACGGTTCTTTCTGTAGGGGATTCTGTTTTAGGAGATCTACCTATTTTAGGTATTTTGTGTTTAGCGCTTCTTGTTCTGTTGCGCGTTGTTTTATTCTTTAGGCCAGATACAGCTTCCTTTACTTTCTCTATATCCTTTATTCTTCCTTCATTTCCCTTGTTCCTGTGTGTCTCGTATATTTCCCCTATTTTTTGTTTAATTGAATCGTAGGGATGTTTCATATAATGCATTTTGCCTCTAATCTGCTTTCCAATTGAATAGATATTGCCTCCCACTGAATGTATTGTGTCGCCCAGTGAATACCTGTTGTCTTTTCGTGACGATGGTTTTTGTTTATTTGATTTATACTCTGGTTTATCTGGTTTAGAATGTCGTGCTTTGTTTGCAGGACCCTTTGTTTTTTTCTTTAAGTGGTGTGCAATTCCTGCTCCCAGTCCTGCTAAACCTGCTCCTAAAAGGTATTTTCCTATATTATTTTCACCATCATCAGGGTATCCACTAACATAATAACAGTCATAAAGTATTTTAGCCTTTTTTGGATCAGTTATTACTCCTCCTTTCCCTTCGCGAAAGTCTGATACTGCTTTTGATATCGGATAATAATTATTGCTGATATTTGATTCATCTATAGCTGGATCTGTATTTAGATATACCTCCTTCACATATTTTTCTATCTCTTCTAATGATTTGTACTCAAAGTGCCTCATAGGACATTCGTATGTTCTACCCGCTGGAAATCCTCCCGAATCTTCGTATGATATGGAAATAGCAACATCACGACCTTCAAAGTTTAACAAAGTAGGCCTTATTGAATCAGTAGGTGCCCTTGCATCACCACTGTTTTTATAATAAACGCCTATCCTGTAGACATCATGTCCATACTTATTACGAAGCTTCTCGTCATCTGTTTTGAATATCTTTACATTCGTAATTTCTAGATCCGGCAATACCCCGGAATCTTCCGGATGGTCCGGAGTGTCTTCTGCTGCAGCGGCAACAGGTATTGGTGAGTTTTCCAGTATTTTGTCTTTTAGTCCCTCCATGAAGTTGCTTATATCGTCCTGAACATTATAGTTTGCTGAATCTGTGGGAGAATGGTGGTCGTCGTCATCGTCGCTGGTATCCGGAGTTGCAGCGGTCGGTGATATATCCGCAACAGGTGATGTGAAATATAAAGCTGCCATAATTGCAGCAGGAACTGCTGTCTTTGCCCCGTCTATAATATACTCAAGTTTACTTGGTTTTTTTTCATCTGTATCAGGAACAGGAAGATCAAAGAGGTCACCAATTCCTTTCTGATAAGTGTCTGCGGCATTATGTTCCTGTCCTGTATTGTCAGTAACATTGTTGTAAAATTCACAAGTTGCATCCCCTTTGGCGGTTTCTTTTACTGTTTTTTCATACTCCTTAAGCACTTCAGTGCTATTGCTGTTTTCAATAGCCTTAGATAGCGCCCCTACATCTTCTTTTTTTATATAGTGTGTATAATCAAGGTTGAGTTCTTTATTAATGTATCCTGCTACTTCTTTAACAGTTTTGACTGCTTCCGGATTTATTTCTGCTGGTCCCGTTTTATGTTTATTCATATTCTATGATGTGTTTATTGGCTGTATTTATAGTTTTCGGTGATGGAGAATGTGTTTTGTGTGATATCTCAATTGCCTGTTTTGCACCAAGACCAACTATTATTCATGGAATTTTGGTTAAGAAGTTTTTTGTGGAGACGATTGAGCTTGAGTTTACAGGATAAGGAGAGATTCAAACGAAATGTAGGCTTATGCTTTCGTTTTTTATCAACCATAAATTTTCGATATGATCCGAGCATTTTCGCCCCTACGATTTACGATATATTGTCTGGGGCGGTCGATATTTCACACACTTTTTTGTACACTACGGTTTTTAGCGAAAAATCAGCATGCTCCGAGCACACACACTTTTTGAGCGGGCTTATCCTGTAAAGTCAGGTTGAGGTCATACCCAAGGGGCGCGGCTGCGGGTGTGGGAGTGCGCTTGGGGGGGCGCTTATATGATTGGATGAATTCCTGGTTTGTGCGGGCTGTATGAGATATGGTGGCAACTTTGTAGTACTGCCCTGCAGCCGCCTGGGACTGGTTGTCGGTAAAACTTTGAAGCCTGCTTTTGCATTGTTCCAATATCCTGGAGCGCCCTCTAGTGACCGGAAGACTTAAGTTCGCGCTTGACTACCTTGTATTTATAGCCGGGGCCAGTACTCTCAAGATGTTCCCCTAACATCTCTTCTTCTTTTTTGGTTAGGTGCATGTTAGGTACTATAGTAATAATATCGCCTCCTTCATTTTTGGCTTCTTCGCTAGTGTAGGCAGTATACCCAAGAGCCCCATAATTGGCGTCTAACATTTTTTTCAGACCATCCAGGTTGGGCTCTTTGAGTGCTGCAGCGCTACCTGTACCGCTTGTTATTTTTTTATTGTTCTGTCCAACGCGTGTTCTCTTGCGCGTTGTTCTATGTTTTAGGCCAGATACAACTGTCTTTATTTCCTCTATGTACTTTGTTTTATGTGTAGCGGAGATGTCTTCTTTCGGTGGTTTTCCTTCATTTCCCTTGTTCCTGTGTGTCTCATATCTTTCCCCTATTTTTTGTTTGAGTGAATCGTACGAATCTTTCATATTATGCATTTTGCCTCCAAGCGGCTCTCTAATTGAAGATATATAGTCTCTTATTGAATGCATCTTGCCTCTTAATGCGGATGGTTTTTGTTTCTCTGGCTTATGCTCAGGCACAGGCTTTTGTGGTTCGTTTGCAGGACTTTTTCTTTTTTTGCGTAGGGAGTGTCCAATGTATGCAATTGTTCCAGTGACTGCTGCCCCTATACCATATCCTGATAGTTTCATATCACTTGTAGCGTTATCCCCCGGTTTTTGAACACGTAGCACATTATTCCCTTCCTCAGATTCCTTTATCAGGTCTTCTTCGTCTACCACAACATTAATGCCTATTCCACCTAATTCCCCAAGAATTCGTTTACCACAATAACAGTCGTTAGGATTAATGGTTTCGTCTCTTGTCTCGCCAGGCGCTAGGTTCCCCAATTTAGGACGTTGTCCAATATAATATTTCCCGTCCGCAGTCTCTATGCCAATCGTATAAGTCTCGACTGGTTTATCACCAGTGTTTTTAATGGTAGCAGTTATCACATCTTTTCCATCAATCTTTTCTACTCTTGTATCCACAACTGCCAGATCCAGCCCTTTCCCATTTCCTTTTTCATCCAGTCCTGCTTTTTCTCCAGCTCCTCTGTCGCTTGAATATTCATCTGCCTGCGGATTGCCGGGAGCAGCATTCACTAGTCTTGGAATCTCATCTGTGGCGTTATCCCCTGGTTTTTGAACACGTAGCACATTATTCCCTTCCTCAGATTCCTTTATCAGGTCTTCTTCGTCTACCACAACATTAATGCCTATTCCACCTAATTCCCCAAGAATTCGTTTACCACAATAACAGTCGTTAGGATTAATGGTTTCGTCTCTTGTCTCGCCAGGCGCTAGGTTCCCCAATTTAGGACGTTGTCCAATATAATATTTCCCGTCCGCAGTCTCTATGCCAATCGTATAAGTCTCGACTGGTTTATCACCAGTGTTTTTAATGGTAGCAGTTATCACATCTTTTCCATCAATCTTTTCTACTCTTGTATTCGTAACTGTCAGGTCCGGCTTTCCTTGTTCCTGAGGGTCCGGAGTGTCTTCTGCTGCAGCGGCAACGGGTATTGGGGAATATTCCTGTATTTTGTCTGATAATCCTTCCATGAAGTTGCTTATATCGTCCTTGTCATTATATTTTGCCGGGTCCGTAGGAGAATGGTGGTCATCGTCATCATTGTTGGTATCCGGAGTTGCAGCGGCCGGTGATGATGCTAATGCCTGACCAGCACCTGATAAGAGATATAATGTTCCCATAACTGCAGCAGGAGCTACTTTCTTTGCTACATTT
The DNA here is from genome assembly GCA_965370705.1 of uncultured archaeon. Classification (GTDB taxonomy): domain Archaea; phylum EX4484-52; class EX4484-52; order EX4484-52; family B79-G9; genus B79-G9. The sequence continues at coordinate 9,889 of CBDUVR010000027.1, forward strand.
ATAGTATGCTTAAGCTTACTTCCTTTTTTTGTTTCTGTATTTCTTCCATCTGTATCGGGAACTGGAAGATTGAAGAAGTTACCAATTCCTTTCTGATAAGGGTCTACACCATTAGGTTCCCGTCCTGTATTGACATAAGCGTCCCAACTTGCATCCATTTGGGCGGTATTTTTAACTTTTGTTTTAAATGCGTTAAGCACTTCAGTGCTATTGCTGTTTTCAACTGCACTATTTAGTGTATGTGCATCTCCAAGTTTTAGATACGATTTGGGGTCAAGGCCGAGTTGTTTAACGTATCTTGTTATTTCATCCAGAGTTTTGGTTACCTTCGGATTCATTTTTGTTGGTACATATGTTTTTGTATTGCCTGGGGAATTATGGTCGAGTTGTTTAATGTATTCTGCTACTTTATCTGGAGCATTGATTGCTTCGAGATTTATTTTTACGGGTCTGGTTTTATATTTACTCATATTCTATGATGTGTTTGTTGGCTGTATTTATAGTTTTCGGTGATGTATAATGGGTGTCTTATCCCGAAATACTTTCGCCACTATGAACGAATCCATGAAAAAGCTAAAC
>CBDUVR010000028.1:0-10177 GCA_965370705.1 uncultured archaeon
GCGTTTGACAACTTCGGACCTTAATGAGATAAAGAAGACCGGGCGCCTTGGGTGTGAGCAGTATGAGAAGGGTGCGCTTGTGAAAGCCAGGGTTGTGAAAATAGAGACTCTCGGGTCCGGGGATCGTGTGTGCATAGATACATGCACGAACATGAAGGGAGGGGAAGGGATGCTTGTTGGCAACTCGAGTTCCGGGATGTTCCTGGTCCATTCTGAAAGTGTTGAGAATCCTTATGTTGCAGCAAGGCCTTTCCGGGTAAATGCGGGGGGGGTTCATGCGTCTGTGAAGGTGCCTGGCAATAAGACAAAATATTTGTCTGAGATTAAGTCAGGGGATAAGGTTGTTGTTGTTGATTCAAAAGGGAATGCGCAGGATGCGATTGTCGGGAGGAGCAAGATTGAGAGGCGGCCGATGATGCTTGTGGAAGCGGATGCCGGCGGAAAGAGCATATCGCTGATATTGCAGAATGCGGAGACAATACGGCTTGTGAAGCCGAATGGCAAGCCGGTGTCTATTGTGAAGCTTAAGGTTGGTGATGAGGTGCTTGGGTATGTTGAGTGTGCGGGCAGGCATTTCGGGATGAAGATTGATGAGACGATAAATGAGAAGTGATGCAATGAAACTTGATGATTTGAGAAGGCAGATAGATGAGATCGATGAGGAACTGGTTGGGATTATCTCAAAGAGGCTTTCAATTATGCCTGAAGTTGCAGAGATAAAGCGCAGAGGGAATGTCGGGATTGACCAGGAGGGACGGGAGAGGGAAGTTATAGAGAATATCAGGAGAAAAGCAGAAGAGAAGAATTTAGATCCTGATTTTGTTGAGAAGATTATGGTTGAGATTATTGGCGAGTCAAAAAGGATACAGCAAAGGAATTTGTGAGGAAATGATTGAGATAAAACCTATTAAAGAGCAGTTTAATGCGACAGTGAAGGCTCCTCCATCAAAAAGCTATACGAATCGCGCGCTTTTGATTGCTGCGCTTTGTGGCGGCAAGGCAAGGGTTATGAATGCGCTTGAGAGTGATGATACGAAGTATATGGTTGGGGCATTAAGGCAGCTTGGAGTGGATGTTGAAAAAGAAGGTGATACATATATTGTCAGTGGGAGGCGGGGGAGGCTGGATGCGCCCCAAGACCCGATATTTTTGGGGAATGCTGGAACTGCTATGCGGTTTTTGACGACGGCGTGTGCGCTGGTTGAGTCAGGTCATGTGATTCTCAAGGGAAACGAGAGGATGAATGAGCGCCCGATTGGCGATCTTTTGGATGCTCTCGGGCTTTTGGGTGTTTCTGCGCATTCTATAAAGAGTGACGGATATCCGCCAGTGCTTGTGGACGGAGGGGGACTTGAAGGCGGGACCACAAAGATTAAAGGAGATAAGAGTTCGCAGTATTTTACGTCTATTCTTCTTTGCGCACCTTATGCGAGGAAGGATGTTGTTGTGGATACAGTTGGCGAGCTTACTTCAAAGCCGTATATTGATATGACTATTGCGTCTATGAGGGAGTTTGGGATTAATGTGGATAATGATGGTTACAGGTCTTTTAAGGTGAAGGCAGGGCAGGTTTATTATGCGCGTGATTATGTTGTTGAAGGGGATTTTTCGAGTGCATCTTATCTTTTTGCAGCAGCTGCGGTAACCGGTGGCAGGGTAAGGGTTACGGGGATTAACCCGGGTTCTGCGCAGGGTGATAAGGGTTTTGTGGATGCGCTTGTGAAGATGGGTTGTTCCAAGGATGAGGGGCCTGACTGGATTGAGATTAATGGGCCTCGGAAGTTGAAGGGTGTTGATGAGATTGATATGAATAGTATGCCTGATGCTGCGATGACGCTTGCTGTGGTTGCAGCATTTGCTGAAGGTGCGACGAGGATTGTTAATGTTTCTAATATGCGCATCAAGGAGACTGACAGGATTGCTGCGACTGTGGCGGAGCTTAGGAAGATGGGTGTCAGTGCAGAGGAACTTCCGGATGGGTTGGTAATAGAGGGGGGGGAAGTGCATGGGGCGCTAATCGAGACTTATGATGATCACAGGATAGCAATGAGTTTCGCGGTTGCGGGGCTTAGGGTTGCTGGTGTTGTTATAAAGGATGAGGGGTGTGTCTCAAAGACGTATCCTGATTTTTTTGGAGTGCTTGAAGATATAAAAAAGCAAATATGAAAGTGGTATTATATGAATATAAGCATATTGGGTCCGGAGGGTACTTTCAGCCATGAGGCTGCGCTTGCCTATCAGAAAGATGCGCATCTGTTGTTTGAAAATACTATTTATGATGTGTTTGATGCGCTTGATAAGGGCAGGTCTTCTGTGTCAATTGTTCCTTTTGAGAACTCGACGTCAGGGAGCGTTGGTGAGACGCTTGATGCGTTCCTTGAGTTTGATGTGAAGATCAGCAGTATAATGTGTCTGAGGATATCGTATAATCTGGTGGGGGGTAAAAAGGGGGAGATAAAGAGGCTTTATGTTCACCCTCTGGCTCATGCCCAGTGCAGAGGCTATATCAGGAAGAATTTTGCTGGTGCGGAAGTTGTGCATACTTCAAGCAATGCTGCGTCTGCAAAGCTTGCAAAGAATCGAGGAGAGGGTGCGATTGTGCCCGGGCTTGCGGCGCAGGTTTATCATAGGAATATTATTGAGAGTAAAGTGGAGGATAGCGGGCGGAATGTCACCCTGTTTGCTGTGTTGAGTAATGAGTATAGCAAAAGGACAGGTAATGACATGACTTTTATTGTGTTTGACTGTGTGGACAGGCCCGGGGTACTTTGTGAAATCCTGGGATTGTTTGCAGGGAGGGGCATAAATTTGTCGAAGATTGAGTCGCGCCCGAATAAGAGAAAAATGGGTGAATATGTGTTTTATCTGGAGTTTAGCGGCCACCCGGATGATGCGGCTGTGGCGGAAGTGCTTAAGGGGCTGAAGAGAAAAACAGTTTTTTTGAAAGTGCTGGGAGGGTACCCGGCAGGTGAGCGGGAATGATTGCTGTACCTATTGTATCGAAGAGTGTGGATGGTGCGCTGAAGGATGTTAAGCTTGCAGAAGACCTGGGTGCGGATATGGTTGAGTTCAGGCTTGATTATATGTCTGCGTTGACTGATGATGGTTTAAGGAAGTTGATGAGTGCTGCGAATGTTGTTAAGATTGTTACTGTCAGGCGCAAAATTGACGGTGGCTATTTCAGGGGGAACGAGAAGGAGCGATTGATGCTTTTGCAGAAGGCGTGCAGCCTGGGTGCGGATTATGTTGATATTGAAATTGATGTTGATTTCAGTGTGTTTGAGAATGCGGGTGCGAAAATTATATGCTCGTATCATAATTTTAACCAGACCCCCTGCGTCGGGGATTTGTTGATGATTCTTAAGTCGTGTGCTGCAAAGCAGGCGAGCGTGGTGAAGATTGTTACGATGGCTGCTAAATATAGTGATAATGCAACTATCCTGGAATTTCTTGAGCGTTCGGGGGATGTTCTTTCAAAGGATGTCAGGATTGTGTCTTTTTGCATGGGTGAGAAGGGGAAGCTGAGCCGTGTGTTGTGCACGCGGTTTGGCAGTTTCCTTACGTTTGCCTCGCTTAAGAAGGGCAGGGAGTCGGCTTTGGGGCAGGTTGATATAGGTCTTATGAAAGAATTTGAGAGGCTTGTGGTATGATTGATTCAAAAACGAAACTTGCCGGGGTTATCGGGAACCCGGTTGGGCACAGCATGTCGCCTGCGATGCATAATGCCGGCTTTTGTGAGCTTGGCCTTAATTATGTGTATCTGGCATTTGAGGTGTCTGATCTGCGCGGGGCCGTTGCCGGCATGCGTGCTTTGGGTGTGAGGGGGTTTAATGTCACTATTCCTTATAAGGTTGATGTGATGAAGTATCTTGATAAAGTGGATGCGGCTGCGAAGAGGATTGGCGCTGTGAATACGGTTGTGAATGAGGATGGTGCGCTTGTGGGGTATAATACTGATTGTTCGGGGGCTTGTGATGCGCTTGTTTCGAAGATTAAGCTAAAGGGCAGGAATGTGATGATTCTTGGAGCCGGGGGGGCTGCAAGGGCTGTTGCTTTTGGTGCTGCTGAAAAGGGGGCTCGCGTGGTGATTGTGAACCGGACTGAGAAGAGGGGGAGAGAGTTGTCGGAGCAGGTTAATGAGTGTTTTTGCGGCAGGGCGAGGTGCGGGACAATTGAGCAGTTGGATGATTGCGATGTTTTGGTGAATGCTACGTCTGTCGGGATGCATCCTCATGTGCGGGAGTCGCCTGTCAAGAAAGAATTTTTGCGCAAGGGTCTGGTTGTTATGGATATTGTGTATAACCCTGCTGAGACGCGGCTTTTGGGGGATGCCCGGAGTTTGGGTTGTTCGGTGGTGTCGGGGGTTGAGATGTTTGTCAACCAGGGTGCTAAATCATTTGAGTTGTTCTCTGGGAAGAGGGCGCCAAAGGATGTTATGAGGGATGCTGTTTTGGAATTGTTGTGAATAAGAAGATAGAAGTTTGGTGCAGGGGAAGGGATTCGAACCCTCGAACTCCTACGAGACTGGGTCCTAAGCCCAGCGCCTTTGACCAGCTTGGCGACCCCTGCTTTTGCCTGTTTGTTTTGTGTGTGAAATTTATTTACCTAGAAATGAATAAATAATTAATGCTCCTGCCGGGATTTTCACTCTAAATATTAGTAAGTTTGCAATATTTTGGAGATTTGAACCCGAGCCGCCGGCTTGAAAGGCCGGCATCCTTACCGGACTAGACTACAGGAGCAGATGATTATCTTCTTATTCTTGTTTAGAGGGCACTAATCTTTTTTTGAAGATTGCAATGTCGTCTATCAGGTCTACGTTGGTTATCAGTGTACTCCTGCAGCAGTATTTTTCGACTTTCAGGCTGTCGAGTATTTTTTTCGGGTCTTTGCCGAGGGCCAGTTCGCTGCTGAATTTTTCCCATTTGTCTCCTATGATTTCCCCGCATGAAATGCATCTAACTGGTATTATCATTGTTTCACCTTTTGCTTAATTGCTTTTTTCTTCTTGCACCCTGTTTGGAGCGCGATGGTTTGTGCGGTTCTGTTCTTCTTGGGTCGTAGCGGATCATGGTTCTGTCGTAGGCTGTGATTGTTTTCTCGAGATCTTTGTCGTTTGTCCATTCAATCAGACCGCGTGATATTGCCTGCCTTGCCGCGTCTGCCTGACCGAAAATGCCTCCGCCCCTGACGGTTACTGTGATGTCTATTTTGTCTTTGGCGCTGCCTGCAAGTATCAGCGGCTCTGTTATTTTTAGTTTTGCAAGCTCCGGTTTTACTTTGTCCAGCGGCTTGCTATTTATTGTGATCCTGCCTTTTCCTGCTTTCAGGGTTGCGTGTGCTATTGCGCATTTTCTTTTGCCGATGGTGTTTATTATTTTTAATTTTGTCTTTTGTGGTTTGTCCATGCTATCACTGTTCATTACCTGGCTCCGAGCCATTTGCTTATCTGTTCTATTGTGGTATATTTCTGGTTTTGAAGTATGGTTTTGCCGGATTTTTCGAGTTTTGCGGGTTCGCCTGTGACGTCTTTGGGCCTGCCGATGTGCACTTCAATGTTTTTTAGTGCTTCTTTGCCTCTTGAGGTTTTCCGTGGCAGCATGCCTCTTATTGTTCTTCTAACTATCCTGTCGGACATTCTTGGGTAGTATGGGCCTTTTGTTGTGCTGCCTACGTCTCTTTTGAATTTGTATCTTAGCAGGATGTCTGTTTTTGTGCCTGAGACTATTGCCTTTTCTGAGTTGATTATTATTATTTTTTCTCCTTTCAGTGCTTTTTTTGCACAGTTGCTTGCAAGCCTTCCAAGTATTGTGTCGGTCGCGTCGATTATCATAGTTTCGCCTTTATTCCATGATTTTTATTGTAATATACTGTCTGCTTATCAATAAAATCATCGAAATTTCCTTGCAGATGGTTACATTTTCGAGCTTTTTCATCTGTGCTATTGATGGGAAAAAAGCTTGGAATGAGCCAATATCTCTTCATTCCATGATTTTTATTCTTGAGCCTTTTGGGTTTTTTGTGATTATTTCTTCGTATGTAATGTATTTGCCGCCGGCCTTTTCTATCTTGGCTTTCGCGGTTTTTGAGATTTTTTTTGCGCTTACAGTTACTGGTTTTGTGATTTTTCCGTCGCCCAGTAGTTTTCCCGGGATTATTGCTGTGTCTCCCTTGTTTAAGTATTTTTCGAGCTTGCTTACATTGACTGCGGGCTGTATTCTTTTTGGTTTTTCAAGTCTTTTGGCTATGTCTTTCCAGATTTTCACGCCTTTTTCATTTGATTGTTTTTTTAGCTTTTTGATTATCTTTTGTGTGTTTGGGTTGGTTGGTCCTGTTCTTTTTGCCATGTTTTTCACGCTTATTTTTTTTGATTGTTATGCAGGGGAAGGGATTCGAACCCTCGTAAGACCTGCGCCTACAGGATATCTTATGGGTTGGTGGTTTTTATCTTAAGTCCTGCCCCTTTGGCCAGCTCGGGTACCCCTGCAGGCCATAAATGGTTTAGCCTGGAATGGTTGCACGGGGGGTTTTATGATTTTAATTCTTTTGATAGTGTGGTAAGGTCTGATTTTAGTGTTTTTATTGCGTTTGTGACAATCTCTTTTGGTTCCATGCCTGACACTGATTTTATGTTGAATATTATTCTTGTGCTGTCTTTTTTTAATGTTAGTGCTTTTTTCGGGCACATATCGACGCATTTGCCGCAAAGGTCGCATTCGTAGCTGTCTTTCAGTTTTATTTTTTTTGTTGTGTCTATTAAGGATTTCGGGCATTCTTTTGCGCAAATCCCGCACATGTCGCAGTCTTTGCCTGCTTCCAGTTCAGGGTAGAATTGGTAGCCGATGTTTGATGACTGCCATTTGGCGTGTTCAGGCCATGTGCCCAGCCTGGCTGTTGCCTCGAGGTTTAGTTCCTGGTCTTCGAGCATTTTTACAATAATGATGTCTCCTGTTGTTGGTTTGACGCCCCTGTCTGTTGATTTGAAGTCTTTTGAGTATACTGTGCATGGCCCGCTTTTCTTGAGGATGAGCTTTACTTGGCAGTTTATGCATCCTTTGCCTTTGCATGTGCATTCGTCGGTTCTTTTGAGTGTGTCTTTGAATTTGAGGGGTATCATGCCGATGCGGTGGGCGAGTATTTCGTTGTAGAGGCCTGATGAGTTTGTGTGGATGTCTATTGTGTCGATGGCGAGGGTGTTTGTTCTTGTGATCATTGTTCTTCTAAGAGTGTTTGCAAATACGGGTGTGGTCTCCTGCATCTCGAATTTGAGTTCGCTGTTTTTGTTTTTCAGGATTTTGAGTTTCATTTTATATCCTCCGGCCTCTTCGCCCGCCTGCTTTCCGGGTGCTGTCGTGGGGAATCGGGGTCAGGTCCTCGATTTTGCCGAGCCTGAGTCCGCCCTGTATCAGTGCTCTTATTGCCGGCTGCGCGCCTTTTCCAGGGGTTTTTGCGTTGTGGCCACCTGTTGCGCGCACGTTTACATGCACTGCGGTTATTCCTTTTTCTCTTGCTTCTTCGGCGGCGCGTTTTGATGCCTGCATGGACGGGTAAGGTGTTCCCTGCAGGTGACCTTTGTCTGTTATCATGCCTGATGAGTATCTTGATATTGTTTCTGAGCCGGTGATGTCTGTGATGTGGATTATGGTGTTGTTGAAACTGCTGTAGATGTGCGCTATTCCCCATTTGGGTTTGCTTCTTCTGGTGTCGTGGTGTTCATTCATCTTTTTTCGCCTTTATTTCTTTTTCGGCTTTTTGGTGCTGCTTCTTTTTTTATTTCTTTTTTGGGTGCAGGACTTTCTTTTTCCTGAGCTTTTTCTGTTACGGGTTTCTTGCCTTTTTCTTTATGTTCTTTTGCTGTTTTTTTGGGCCCGGATTCTTTTTCGGGTGCTTTTTTTGGTTTAGGCTCTTCTTTTTCTTTTGGTTTGAATGTCTGGTTTAAGCTTGATTTTGGAAGGTAGGTGATTTTGTTTTCCTCGTGTATCTTTGTGAGGTAGCTTGGTGAGGTGACTTTTATGCTGTCAATTGCGATGTGCCCGTGGGTTATGAATTGTCTTGCCTGCAGCGGGGTGTTTGCAAGATTTTTTTTGAGCAGCATGGTCTGGAGGCGCCGCTCAAGTATGGATTCTGTTTTGAGGCCAAGGATTGAGTCTATGGTTGCTTCTTTTTCTGTCAGTCCCTGTTCGTATGTTTTTTTTAAGAGCAAGGCTTCTTCTTTTTCGTTTTTGCTTCCAATGAGTGCTCTTGCGCGCTGCCGCAGGTTCCTCAGGATTGTTTCTGCTTTTCGCAGTTCTTTTTTTCTGCGGGTGCCGTATTTCTGGACTATTGTTTTTTCCTGCTCTATCCTGTCTTTATCCCAAGGCCTTTTGACATTGCTGTAGTGCTTGTGTTGTTTTTTCGGGTCTCCCAAGTGTTTCACCTATGTCTAGATTATTCTTTCTTTTTCTTGACTACGCCTACTTTTTTACCTTTTCTGAATGAGGATCTTGTTCTCTGGCCGCGTGTGGGCAGCCCCAGCTCGTGCCTGATTCCGCGGTAGGACCTGATTTTTCTCAGGCGGTTGATGTCTTCGCGGATTGTTACGGTTATGTCTGTGCCGGTTATGTGCATGTCTTTGCCGGTTGCGTTGTCCCTGTTGCGGTTTAAGAGCCATGTGGGGATGTTTGATGCTTCCGGGTCCTGTATTATTTTTTCGAGTTCTCTGGTTTCTTTTTCGTCGAGGTCTTTTAGTTTTTTTGCCTGGTCTACTTTTGAAGAGTATATTATTGCTTTTGAGAGGTTGTAGCTGATGCCTTTGATGTTTGTCAGTGCGTAGACTATGTTTTTGTCGCCGTCAAGGTCTGTGTTCATGACCCGCACTATGTTTTCGAATCTTGCCAAGGTATCACCTGTTTCTGTAAGGTCCTTATGATTCTAAAAGCTGTTAGAATTCAATTGGACTTATTTTATGCTTAATCTCTATGGATTAAGCAACCAATTTTAGCTTGTAGTTGCTACAAGTTATAGTATTTCTTTTTGTGGCGTTAACTTTATAAAGGTTGGTTAGAGGGTTTTAGTTTTTGTAAATCCACTTTTGTGGATGGTTCCTTTTTTGTGCTTCGTGTTATTAAAGAATATGGCGTCGAGGGAGAGATTCGAACTCCCGAGTCCTTGCGGACACCGGTTTGCGTGGATAAAAGCGCATTCTTTGCTTTCATGATTCAAGACCGGCGCCATACCGAGCTAGGCGACCTCGACATCGGGGATACTTTTTGCAGAGTCTTTTATATTTTTATTGTGTGCTTAAATTTTGATTTTTTTGCTTTTTCAAGTGGCCATGCGTCTTCTATCAGCATGTCTGGGATGTCTTTGTCGAGTATAGGGTATGCGAGTTTGCATTTTTTGCATGTTATGAACATGCTCTCTTCTTTTACGTTTCCTTTGCATTTTGGGCATGCAAGGATTTCCATTAGTTTTTTGTCTACAGGCATTTGATTTCCTCCTTTTAGATTTACCATGTTCTTGGGTATGTGTTCTCAGGCATTATTACTCTTGTGATTTTTGCTGCGATTCCTTTGTCTTTTTCCTGTATTTCTGTTGAGTCCATTGTTGGGTTACCCAATGCTGCAAGTTCGCCTTTCAGGCTCATTATTGCTATTAAGCTGTCTTTTTTTATATCTTTTGTGTGTTTTGCGATTCCGCCTATGTGGAGTGGGGCGCCGTGGCATATTGCAGATATTGCCGAGTCTTTGATCATTATTTTTGGGATGTGGGTTACTCCTGTTTCGAGGGGTTTTATTATGTCTCTTAAGTATTTTTCGTTTTTTTCTTGTTTGTAGAATTCATAAGCGTCTTTTATGTCCTGCAGGGTGTGTGATTGCTCTTCGGGGAGTGAGCCTGCTTTGGTGCGCCTCAGTTCCTGCATGTGGGCTGTTGTTTTTAGTTTTTTGCCGAAGTCTGTGCAGAGGGTTCTGATGTATGTTCCTGCTTCTGTTTCTGCCCTGAATAGGACGTATCTTTCCTCTATTTCGAGTATGTCGAGTGAGTAGATCTCTCTTGTTCTTAGCTCTCTTTTTACTGCGCATTTTAGGGGGGGCATCTGCTCTATTTTACCTGTGAATGATTTTGCGGTCTCTATGATCTGCTTTTGCGGGATGTCTGTGTGGAGCTGCATGAGGCAGATGTATTCTTTTTTGCCGCG
>CBDUVR010000029.1:0-10098 GCA_965370705.1 uncultured archaeon
CTTGCAGAAAAAACACATAACAGCGATTAAGAGTAAAATTCTTGCAGAATTTCCCCAAATTTGCTCCACATCGTACCGCAATCTTCTCTTAATCCTATATGTTAAATCCAATCGCTAGATACCTGAAAAACAAACATATAAAGATAAAAGACATACAAAGATTATGGATGACAAAATACTGTTAAATAATAAATTTCTAAAAATCTATTTTATTTTTGCAATAATTAGTTCGATTATAATATTTATTGCATATGCAAATCTGGTCGGAATCATAACAATCATAAAATCCCATCTAATAAGAGACATTGTTGGTATCGCAGAGTACGGAATGTATGGTATAAGTGCTATGCTTTTTTTTGGTTTTTTAAAGTACAAATCTAAAAAAATATTACTGATCGTTCCAGCAATATATCTTATTACTCTGATTGCTTCTTTAGGCTATATATCAGTTTCAGCAATTAATGATGTTTATACTGACAATGAGATAAAATATGATCAAAACGGTTTCACTATCTATGAGACACCAGATTACATAACAAATACAGCTTATATAAACATGATTTCATCAAGTATCATACTACTCTTTTCTCTCTACATGTTATCTACTATTGGGAAAAAGGATTATTTTCAATCAAGTACCTAGCGACTTCTCCGCCTCTTCGAGGTTCCAACCTTGCGATGAAATTGGTGAAGGGGACTTAACAAGAGCTATACGATTCGCTAACGCTCATCCAAATCGTTGCAAGCAACGACTTCGCATAGCTCTATATGTTAAGTTCAATTGAGTTTAAGTTTTCCTAAAAAACGGGGGGAGTTCTTGTGCTGTGCACAGTGTGTCTCGGCTTCGCCTCGTAGAAAAACTTCTCTTAACCGACCAACGAAACGACAAGGAAATGCTTCGCACTTCCCATAACTATGGTTAAGAGGTTCGCTTCGCTCTCCCAAATTTTCTAATTTATGGGGGCGGAGTTCCTAAGTCCTACGGACAGTTACACTCCCTGCGGTCGAAATGTGAGTTACTTTTTACACAAAGTTAGGGGAGTGTTTGGTTTTGGGGTGCTGGAAGGGAAAAAATGAGTGAAGAATAGTTAAGGACAGCAGTTATTTTAATCACGAGATGTTTATAAGTATTTTTCTGTGTATTATTGTTAGTGGTGGTTTTTGCAATGATGTTAGTCGGAATGGAGGGATATGATGGAATATGTTAGAAAAGGTAAAGTGGTTGAGATTGTTCCAGGAGATACGCCTGTTAAAGATATATTAGAGACCATGGCAAGAGTTTCACATGATTCCCATTATGTCAATACACTGCTTCATAATTTACAAGGCAAGAAGGAGTCATATAGTTCAGGAGGTCCAAAAGGAAAGGATTTTGATTCTTCGAAATACATTCGTAAGGGTGTTGATTATAATACAGATTATGGCTGTGATGTGGTTGTTCTTAATATGGATTATGTTGGTCCAGCAGCGTGTAAAACGTCTGTAGTCCTTAGGGAAGGAAAGTTGCTATTTTCTGCTGCATCATATGAGGATGGACAAAGACGTAGTGCAGAGCAATACTTGGATGAAGTAAAAGATGAGTTAGAGGAGGCTAAAACCCATGAACCTTTCGGCAGATTAAAAGAGAAATTAGAAGGGACTGATTAAAAGCGGGACATGGAAGAATCAATGTTAGGATAAGTGTTTGTTGAACCAGTCGGCGCTGGCTTCGATGGCTATCATTCGATCATATATGTCTGTAATTGCGTGGTTTCCGTGGTCTATTTCTATGAATTCTTTTTCGCCTGTTAGGTGTTCGTTGTAGAACTGATGCATATCCTTAATGTCAACTAATTCGTCTTCTCTTCCTCCAATGACCAGAGTGGGACATTTTACTTTCGTTATTTTGGATCCGTGTTCTCTTAAGCTCTTTAAGAATGCTTTTTCGAATGTGTAAGTTTTATTGTTAAGTTCTATTTCGTAAGTGTTTCCGTTTAATTCTTCGTCTGTTAAGAGTTCTCTCGGGAGAAAGGGCGCGATTAGTACCATCGCTTTTACTCTGTTGTCTTGCGCTGCTTTTAAGGCTGAGATGTAGCATCCAAAACTGGTGCCGAACAGGCCTATATTTTGTACACCTAGTTCGTCAGATGCGTAGTCTATTGCTGCGCTTAAGTCTTCTAATCTACCTCTTATGGTGGTTTTGGGGTTATGTTTGTTCTTGCCGTGACCTTTAAAGTCGAAGCATAGAAAGTTGCTAAATTTTCCACATTCCTCGAGCAGGTCGAGTTGTTTTTTGCTGCCTCCGTATGATAATAGGCCGTAGCATGTGGTTATGCATGAGTCGCTGTCCGGGTTCCGGTAGAAAGATGCGTCCAATATATTCCCATCAGCAAGGCGTATTTCTGCTTTTTCTAGTGTGTAGGTCATTCTGTATTCTTTTTAGATTGAATTTATAAATCTTTCTTTTATCTCTGCTGGCGCTAATGGTATGTTTTTTACTTGCGCGTTTTTCGGTTTTATGATTACGTGGATGAAATTGGGACCATCGTGGAGATTTTCGAGCGCGTCCTTTAGTTCTTTTTTATTTTGGGCTTTTACTGTGTTCTCTATGCCCATGCTTTTTGCATAGAGTTCCATATCCACTTGAGAGTATGCCTCTGTCAGCTGATTTCCGGTGCTGCCGAATGTGCCGTTGTCGAGACAGATAATGGACAGGTTTTTTGGCTTTGCAGATGCGATTGTTGGTAATATGCCTGTTCCCAGAAGACTGCCGTCGCCGTCAAGGACAAAGACATTCCTCCTGGTTTTTAAGGATATTCCAAGACCTATTGGAGATGCCTGACTGTAGCTGCCCAGCATGTAGAAGTTCAGGGGCCTGTCTTTGATGTTATATAGTTCTTTGCCTGGTATGCCAATATTTGAGACAACAGCTTCCCTGTCCAGATGTTTTGATATTGTTTCTATTGCATCGTATCTTGTCATCTCTGGTTCGCGGATGGTTTTTTCATACTCCATGATGGATTTTCTTTCTCTCTTTGGGAAAACCTGTTCTGCTGCTTCAGATTTTTCTTCTTTTTCATTCTCCCATGTTTTCGGGGAAATCAGGGCGACATGAATTCTATTGTTCTTGTATGCGTCGCGAATTACAGCTTCTATCAGGTTTATTTTTGAGCCCTCATCTATTATTGTGCAGGGTATGTCATGCGCTTTTAGTATTTTTGGCAGATTTTTGTTGAATGGAATTTGTGCGGGTATCTTCTCTTTATAAATGCCTCTCCAGCTTGCTATTATCGGCAAAGGCAGTTTATATGTGGATGTGAGAGAGAGGAGGGCGTTAAAGCAGTTGCCTAATCCTGAGCTTTGCATGAGAATTATTGGTTTTCCGCCGGCGAGGCAGGCCCCGGCACAGATGCCGATTCCGTCTTCTTCCTTGTTCAGGGGAATGTTTTGAAAGTGCTGCGGGATAAGATGAAAGAGATTTTTGGCTTTGTCGCATGGCAGTGTCGCTACAATATCTATTTTATTGTCTTTCATTATCTCTATTATTTTATTTTCTTTCCCGTACATTTTTATCATCCTGTATTTACATTATATTTTTTGCAGACATTTTTGAATTCGTTATAGATATGGTCCTGGATTTCTATATCTTCTTTGTTTTGCTCTTCTTTGATTTGTTCTTTTTCTCCGGGAAACATGGAGCCTTGCTCTTTGACGTCTTTTATTAGTTGTTCTACATTGGATTTGAATGTGTTGATATCTGTAAAGCCTGAGATGTTTATTGCAATGAAAAAATCTCCTTTTGTGCATTTTTCCGGGGTTGAGGTGCCTGTGACGTCTTTTCCAGACTGCGCGTTGACAAGCGGCCCAGACAGGATGTCTATTATAAAAGCCAGCCCATATCCTTTGTATCCAAAGTCTTTTCCTCCGAGGGATACCAGACTGAACATAGCATCAGGGTCTGTTGCTGTGTTCCCGTCTTTGTCAAGCGCCCAATTTTGTGGAAGTGTGGCTTTTTCTTTCGAGGCTTTCATGATTTTTCCTTTTGCGACGTTGGTTGTTGCCATGTCCAGTATAACAGGATGTTTTTTATTGTGAGTCGGTATTGCAACTGATATCGGGTTTGTTCCAAGTGCAGGTATCTTCCCGCCAAATGGTATCACTGCAGGATTTGTGTTGCACATTGCGATGCCAATCATATCTTCTTTTGCTGCTATTTCAGTATAGTAGCCGGTCATCCCAAAGTGGTTTGTGTTATGAACTCCAATCGCGGCGATTGTGCTGCTCTTTGCTTTTTCAATAGCGAGTTCCATTGCCGTCTTTGCAATGACTATGCCAAGCCCGCTGTTCCCGTTGAGCCGCGCTGAGTTATTTGTTTCTTTTTCGATTGTTACGGCGGTGTTTGTTTTCTGAAAACCGTGTTCGATAGAGCTGATTAGTTTTTGGAATCTCAGGATGCCGTGGGAGCCGAATCCACGCAGTTCTGCTCTTAGGAGCGCATCTGAGACAGTTTCTGCGTCTTTTTCCCGGGCGCCAAGTCTGAGCAGGACCTGTTCCATGGCGTGTCTTAAGTTTTCTGTTCTGCAGAGCATTTTTATACCTGTATTATACCATTTTTCAGTGTGGGGACAACAGTATATTTGTCTATCTGGCAAATGAATTCAATGTCTTTCTTATAGCCTAATTTTGTTAAATGTTTTGCTGCATTGGACCCAATGATGCATTTTTTCAAAAATTCGCTGTTTATTTCTAACCCGTCGTTCAGGTTTGCGTAGAGCGCGAATGCAACTGCAAGGTCTTCTGTTGTTCCATGTCTGCTACCCACAGCAAGGAAAACTGCGTTTCTGCCTCTCAGTGCATTCCTGACTGCTGTCAGGTTCAGGCTTGAGCAGATGACAGCATTCTTTATCTTATTCAGGGTTTCTGTTGTGTTAGTTGTCTTCAGGGCAAGCTTTTTGATTTTTGATTTTTTGATGTAGTCGAGCAGGTCGGGTGGGGAGTTTCCGATGTCATATCCAGGTATCCTGGCGCCCATGTGTTCCCCTGCCAAAGTGTATCCTTTCTTTTTTAGTTCAATGGCGTCTTCTTTTTTGTCTATTGGTATGACTTCTTCTACTCCGTTTGCCAGGGCTGTAACTATAGTGCTTGATGCTCTTAGGGTATCGATAAGTACAATATCACTATCCCTGTCGATATTTTCTGTGCCGATGCTGATGCTATAGCTTGCCAAATGTATCTCCTCTGAGGCCTCTTCTTAATGTTTCAAGAGGTATTACGTCTTCTGGTTTTATGTTACCTAAACTGACGTCCGGGCCGAAATTGAGTATTAAATAGACCTGCTGGCTCTTTATGGGTGCTTCAAACAGGATGTTTTTCAGGCCTATGTTTTTAACCAGTGTCCTTGTTATGTCTTCTTTGATGCCTCCTTCTTTGTCAAATATTCCGATGCCTTTCCCGCTTTCTCTTGCTTCTATAATTACCTTGGAAGATCCTGATTCCAAGTCTGCCCTGGCTTCATCTATTCTGTAATCCATTGTAAATTTTGCGTCTTTAAGTGGATCTTTCTTTCCTATTTCTGAAAATACTTTAAATCCCATGCTCTTTGCTTTTCTGATTATTTCTGTTCTTTCATTTCTGTTAATGTTGACTGAGCCGTCTGATATTTCGATGGAATTGAGACCTATTTTTTTGGCGTAGTTAAAGAACTCATCTACTTTTCGCTGGACATAGGCGATTTCAAATAGTGTTCCTCCGTTGCTTATAAGGATGTTATTGTCCCTGTAAAGCCGGATTTTCTTTTTGATCAGGCTTTCGGGCATGATTCTTGAGGTGCCCCATCCCAGTTTAATCACGTCAATGTAATCTGCTGCACATTCCATCAGGTCACATGCTGCGTTGTAGCCCATTCCCTTGTCCAGTACCATTGTAAGACCGATCGTGTCTCTTTGTTTTTCTGTTCTGTCTGTCATGTCTATTATTTCAAATGCTTTCATAGTATCACCTTCCTAAATGAGCAACAGGATTTGTCAGAAAAAATTTGCTGTCCCGTATCATTTTTTTAAGTTCATAAGATAGTTCCTTTGCTCTTGCTCTATTCGATTGTCTTAGCGTTATCGGGGTCTTTTTACCATTCACACTGATGTTTCCCATATGCCCTTTGAATACATCTTCTTTTGGGCATAAATTCAGGCAGGCGCCACAATTAAAGCACCTTTTTTCGTCAATGCCTGTTAATTTTGAAAAAGCGTTAGTAGGGCAATATTTTTCAACATAGCATACATTGCACTTATGACACTTGTTGGCATCATATTTTATCTCCCGGTCTGTGCCCTGCCAGACTCTGGCATAATCGCTATTCATAAGGTGTGATCTATTATGGACATCAACTATTGGCAAGTCTATGTCTTCATCTGAGATTTTGAGATATCGAAGGGTTTTTTCATTTACTATAATCGGGATGGCTATAGAGGTTATGCATTCCGGACCTGAAGAAGTAATAAATCCTCCCATATATTCTGGCTTCATCTTGTGCATATCAGCTATCGCTGAAAGGTTTGGTTTTTCCTTTTTGCTCAGGGTGCCTTCACCGGTCACGTATCCTATTGCACCATTTACCAATATTCTGGTTCCAATGCCGATTGTTTTGAGCATTGGGTCATTTTCCACGGGATTAATTTCGCCACAGCCACTCACAGATATCTCTTTATATGGTCCTTTTAGTCTGGTGACAGAAAAGATACTTTCGACTTCTCCTTCTTCAACATTCAGGAATGCTGTATAATTCTTAAAAGAGCTTCTGGTTGTGAGCATTTTTGCAAATTTTAAATCATCTATTCTTACTTTGTTCTCGATTATCCTGCCGTCATCGGATTTTGCTTTAACTTTTATTTCCTTGCCTTCTACCAAGTCGCGAAATAGGTGTCCGCCTCCGTAACTGGAATTTGCTCTGGATGTTCCATAGACAGTTACATCTACAATTCCCAATCTTTCATTTGGACAAGAGCCTGGAAAAGCAGGAACGCCATTTAGCCAGACTTCCCTGGCTCTTTTAAATGCGCCCTTTTCTGATACTGGCACTGACAATTTTGCCTCTGTCCCGGACATTATACCACAGGTAGCTGTCGTTACAACGTCTATTTCTTTAGGTGTGATATCTTTGCCGTCCTTTAACATATTTTTGAATTCTTCAGCGTCACAAACGACTGCTTCACCTTTCCTTATTCTTTCGTTGATTTCTTCTATGCTTTTCAAAATCTTCGCCTTCACAGCCTTATGTCTTCAATTCTGATGTGGATCCCGTATTCTTTGTTGAGAATCATGTTGACGACACCAGTATGGCCCAAATGCATCATGCAGTTACCAGGCAGGAATCGCTGTCTTGCTCCAAATACCGGCTCTTTGTTTACAACCTTTGCAATGCCTTCGAAGCCAACAACATGATATGCTTCAATTTCCCTGAATCGTTTGCCTCTTGAATATCTTGGGCCGACGACCCATGTTGTCAGGACACCGGTGATTTTGTTTGCATCAATTACTTTGAGGACATGCTGCACAGGGCAGCCTGAGCCGGCGGGTCTGCCGACAATTATGTCTCCTGCTTTTGTGTTCCATTTTTCTACCAGATCCGGCCTGAACGGGAGTATTATTTTTCTTGCAGAGACTTCTTTTGGCAGTGGTTCGAGTATGAAGTCGTAGCTTAAACCAAGTATATCTTTTTTTGAGTATTGGGGTTGAGTACTTGGCAGTTCTTTTGCTGTTTCTTTCTGGTAGAAAGGGCAGTCTGAGTAGGTTTTTTCTCCTTTTTTTACCAGCCCGATAAACTCGCTGCATGTTTTTGAGCCGCACATGCCACAGTTTTTTCCAGGCGGATTCCAATGCATCTAATCTCCTCTGTACAGATAGTCAGCATTATCGAGCTTTCTTATCACACCGAAATGGTTTTGCCATCCTATCTCTTTTTTGCCTATGCAGATCGTGCAGACGCCTAAAGGTGGCGTTCCCTTGAGTGTGAGTTTTTCTTTGTCAATGTCTGTGAGAGAATTAATAATTCTTAGCAAATATTGTATTCCTGTTCCCTGCAATGCGTTTGTTTCTATGATGTCTATGTTCCTGTTAACTTCCTTTATTTTTTCCCTGAATACTTCTCTTTCTGCCTGTGAGATTAAGTCTATTTTCGTGACTGTTGCCACGTCTGCCAGAGATATCATGGGTCCCATTTTGAGGGGGGTATTGGTTCCGCTAATTGCGCTAAGCACGATTATGCCAAGACCCTGGGTGGTGTAGGGTGAGCATCTTAGACACAGGCCAGCACTTTCAACTATGAGAATATCAGAATTGTTTTTTTCTGCCCATGTGATTGCATCTTTCAGAACCATGATACCTGCATGGTCCGGGCAAAGGTCACCGGAGTAAATTTTCTTTGTGGGTATATTGAATTCTTTTTTAAGTTCCTCGTCTTCAAAAGCCCTGACAACGTCGATTTTTAAATATGATATGTTGTTTTTGTTTCGCAGGTGTTTTATCATCTGCCTCGTCACTGTTGTTTTTCCAGCTGATGGCGGACCAGCCACCATTATTAACTTCATTTTAACACTTTAGCGCATTGCTTTAGGATATCTGTCGAATGTCTGCTATTGGTTCTCCTAATCTTATTTTTTCTCTTATAACCCCCATCCTCCTATCCATCTGCATTATTTCTTTGAGTGTATTTTTTTCTTCTCCATTTGGCTTTATGACTTTTTCCACTGCACCGTCTTTCATGACTATCCTTTTGTTGGATAGCAATGATATGAGCGGGTCGTGAGTAACAAAAACTATTGCTTTTTCAAATTTTTTTACTGTCTCTATTACTTTGTCCTTGAATATCCCTGCGTTTTCAACTTCGTCGAGGAGTATTATTGGTGAATTGCTGATAATGATGGCGTCTGCTATCATCAGAGCTCTGGTCTGGCCTCCTGACAGTTCGGTTATTCTCGCTCTCGATGATATTTTTTCTCCAGTAAATTCGTTTGCCAAGTCAATTGTTTTTTGAATTCGGGTTGCATCATCTATTTTTCTGGCTTTTATGTGCATTTTAAGAAAGTCTTTTACAGGCAGGTCTGCTAGGCATTTTGTGTTCTGGGTTATTGAGGCAATTGGCTTCTTTGAGGGATCTCTTGCGTATTCTTCCGGGGGCTGCTGGCCGTTAATCAGGATTGTTCTGCCTGTAATCGTGTCCTGTTGAGCAAACATTTCCATGTCGTTTATAAATGCAGTTTTACCTGAGCCTGTCGGGCCTACAATTGAGATAGTTTCGCCTGTTTTTATGGTGACTCTATCGAAATTTTCTCTTTCTCCGTTTTTTCTTCTGCCGGGCAAAATCGTTATGTTTTCTATTTTCAGTGAGTCCATGGTATTTTATTGCACGTATAAGTATTTATATTTTTCCCTTTCTTTTTTATAATTTTGCCTAAAAAGGAAAAATATTTAAATCTATTTATACAATGGTATTATTATGTTGTCTAAAAGAATTTTCGATGCGGATTTTAGGACGGTTTTGGAAGAGGAATTGAAGCGAAAGGCTATGAATATAAAGGAACTTGCAGAGAAAGCGGGGATACCAGCAGCAACTATTTATAAGATAACTTCAGGTGAAAGAGACCCAAGATTTTCTACTGTGAAAAGGATAGTGACTGCTCTTGAGCCAAAAAAGGAAAGTTTCATAGCGATTATCGGAGCAAAGTTTTTGCTGGATGAACTGAAAGCAACCCAGATTAGCATTAATGGCGAAAAATATGGAATACGAGAATACCCTGTAAATTCGATAGATGAGTGCATAATTTCTGGTGTGCGCGCTGAAAAAGAGGGTGCTTCCGGAATTATTTGCGCACCTATTGTTGCTTCTACAGTTGAGAAAATTGTGGATGTCCCTGTTGTGATAGTAAGGCCCAGAGAAGACATTTTGAGAGAGGCTATCGAGACTGTTTCGAAGAAAATAAGCGGTAGATGAAAGGGGCGGCTGTGTTAATCTTATTGCCATTCAGAACTTTCTGCATTACTGATACGATAAATCACCAAAGGGACTGTGTGTATGTTTTATACCCATCCGAGGAGTATGCCTGCGCCTATGAATAGCATGATTGC
>CBDUVR010000030.1:0-9885 GCA_965370705.1 uncultured archaeon
TTTCAGTTTTCCACAAGAAATAAAGGTTCACACCAATAATTCCACTGGAAATGCAATATTGTTTGTCCAAAAGGATTAATGGTCTCCCGCTTCCGAACTCCACAAGAAATAAAGGTACTGCCACTTAAACATTACAGTATATACATCTCAAAATATATTTACATATAACAAAAGCTTTATATATATCTGACTGACAAATGAAGAAATAGGTTTTCCAGTACAATATTCTGGGCGAATATTGCACGAAAAAAAAATACACAATTTTAAATTATCGGGCGACAATTTAAAATTGAAACAGCAACCTCATTTAACTTTGGGCAAAGTTAAATTGAAATTGTTGGGGCATTTCAATCGAGTTGAAGTAGAGTTTGTTAGATTTGTTTGGGCTAATCCTATTAATCTACTTCTAAGGATAATAATATCACTGGACCAATATAAACATTTCGCCACCAGGAGATATATCATAAAAAATATATCTTAAACAGGGGAGATAAACACATGGTTCCTGGGCTATAGACAAAAAAAAACCGGAGGGAGTTGAGATGGAATCAATAATACAAAGCGCAATATCAAGACAAATTACAGGAGGTATCGGTGCAGAGTTAAATGAAAAATCACTTGATGACTTTGCTGGCGCAAATGATGCAAAAATCATGGTCATGGGTGCCGGCGGCATGGGCTGCAATGCAGTCAACCGGCTGCATAATGTCGGTATTCAGGGAGCTGAGACAATTGCACTGAATACGGATATGAAGCATTTGCGGACTATACAGTCAGACAGGAAAATTCTTCTTGGGCAGGAGCTTACAAAAGGCCTCGGTGCCGGCGGCTATTCTGCCATAGGAAAGCAGGCAGCAGAAGAATCCATTAATGAGATAAGAGATGTCTTGCGCGGCGTAGATATGCTGTTTCTGGTGGCTGGTCTGGGCGGAGGAACAGGTACAGGATGCGCACCTGTTATTGCCGAGTGCGCAAGAGCACAAAATGCCATTGTTATCGGGGTAACTACAATGCCCTTCAAAATTGAAGGCGCAAGAATCCACAAGGCAGAAGAAGGCCTTGCAAAACTGAGGCAGGTGTCAGATACAGTAATTGTCATTGAGAATGACAGGCTCGTCGAGATTGCAGGAAATATGCCGCTGCAGCAGGCATTCTCAGTAGCTGATGAGATAATCGTAACCATGATTAAAGGCATTACTGAAACAATATCCATGCCCTCAATTGTGAATCTGGACTATGCTGATGTAAAGACTGTCATGAGTTCAGGCGGGGTTGCAATGATAGGTGTAGCAGAATCTGCATCTGCAGCCAGGGCAAGGGAAGCAGTTGAGCAGGCGATGTCAAACCCTCTGCTGGATGTGGATTATAAAGGAGCCACAGGCGCTTTAGTGCATATCACTGGCGGACCTGACTTACGGCTTGATGAAATTACAGAGATTGGCGACTATGTCTCACGTCATCTCGATGCAGGAGCCCAGACTATCTGGGGCGCAAGAGTGGAAGAATCCATGAAAGGCAAAGTGCGGGTAATAACCATTATAACAGGAGTCCGCTCGCAATATGTGCTTGGACCACAGGCGCAAAATGATAAGGTAGAAGTGAAAGACGTAGAGCAAAGCCTTGGCATCGAGATAATCCGGTAAGGGATTAAATGCAGAATTAGGGATAGAACCTGGATTCAGGTTCTATCTGAATCATTCGTGCCACACACAAGGGGGATGTGGCGCGAATATATGTTCACAGGATTAAAACATCAGAACTCATAGTGTTGGCCTGCCATTCCCAACTCACCTCTTGAGGGTCCGTGTTTCTTGTATCATGGGCCCCCACTCATCTCTTTCTGTTTTTGTGTCAAGAACCCCCAGTCACCGCTCCCTTCGGCTGCTATAGACTGGCAGAAATCTGTTTCTTTATAAAATAAGATATCTTAATGAACATTAGAGGATTCCAATGAAAGTCCAGCCAATAGCTTTTGATTCCTTGGGTGTAAGGTCAACAGCAACATACGTGGAGACAGACCAGAAGATTCTCATTGATCCCGGGGCAGCTTTGGGAGCTCTGAGGTATGGCTTGGCTCCAGCAGAAATAGAGTTTCAAAGATTAAAAGAACTATCCAAAGAAATCTGCGATTATGCAAAAATGTCAGACATTTTAACAATCTCACACTATCACTATGACCACTATTTTCCATACGCAGATATTTACAAGGGAAAAATTTTGCTCACAAAAGACCCCAAAAACAATATAAACAAGTCCCAGAAAGGGCGCGCCAGAGAATTTTTGGATATACTCAACAATAGCCCAAAAAGAATCGAGTTTGCAGACGACAGGGAATTCATATTCGGAAAAACAAATCTCAGATTTTCCCCGGCAGTTCGCCATGGGGCAGAGAACTCAAAACTGGGCTTTGTTCTAATGTGCTCGATTTCTTATAAAAATGAAAAAATAATACATGCATCAGACATACAGGGGCCGCAGGTCACAGAAACAACAGACTGGATTATCCACGAAAACCCGGACATATTAATCCTGTCAGGTTATCCCACCATTTTCTTGGGATGGAGGTTCCCGAAAAGTGGTTTGGAAAAAAGCAATGAGAACCTGATAAAAATCTTAGAGCAGACAAAAGTTAAAAAAATCATCTTGGACCACCATCTTGCGAGAGATTTAAAATACAAAAACAAAATCGGATCAGTTTTAAAAAGAGCAACTCATTTAAACAAAAAAGTGATTACTGCTGCAGAATTTCTGGGAAAAGAGCCGGAGTTCCTGGAAGCCAGAAGAAAGGAACTCAGAAGTCAGTAATATTTTTAAAACTGCAAACTTAATCATATATGGTGCAGATGAGAAATCAGTTTTTGATTGGCCTGTTGTTGATATTAGTCGTGCTGTTTTCTTTTTGCGCAGAACCAGTTGAAAAAGGAGGTGGTCAGATGTTTGATTTAACAGGCAAAAGCATAGTGATGATAATTGCCCCTGACAACTTCAGGGACGAGGAACTTCTTGAGCCAAAAGAAATTTTCGAGGATTCAGGCGCAGCCGTAACCATTGCCTCAAAAGGCACAGGCACAAAAAGAGGCATGCTTGGAGCCACTGTGGATGTTGATAAAGATATATCGGAAATTGATGTGAAAGATTACGATGCTGTAATATTCATAGGCGGCTCCGGTGCATCCGTATACTTTAATGACGCAACAGCAATGTCCATTGCAAAAAGCGCTTATGATGAAGGAAAAATACTTGGCGCCATCTGCATAGCCCCGTCAATCCTTGCGAACGCAGGCATCCTCGATGGAAAAAGGGCAACAGTGTGGTCATCTGAGTCAGGCAACCTGAGGGATAAGGGCGCAGAGTATACAGGTGATGACGTTACCCAGGATGGGAAGATAATCACAGCAAACGGCCCGGGCGCCGCAACCGACTTTGGCGCAAAGATTGCAGAGAGCCTGGGATAACTGCGCACATTCATCACACAAAATATTACTCTTTTGGGGTGTTACCAAATCATCATAAAAGTGTTCTTCAAAAGGGGCGAAATGCATTTAAATGTGCTTCGATAAAAGAGGATTATGAGTGATGATGTTCGTGACAAAAGGAAGTACAATCACGCGCTTCTTACCCATATAAAACCGCGCTGCAAAGTGTGGCTTTCTATCGGACCAAAGCCGGTGATGGGTGCAGGAAGGTACAAGATACTTAAGACTATTTCAAAAACTCATTCTATCAAGGAAACTGCGCGGCTGCTTAATATATCTTACAGGTCATGCCAGAATTATATAAAGAAGATGGAGGAGAGGCTTGACACAGAGATCGTGTGCACTGAAAGAGGGGGCATCAATGGCGGCGGGAGCGCCCACCTGACCCCCTTCGGGCGCACTCTCATCAAAAAATATGAATCAATTAAGGTAAAGGTCGAACTCAATGCTAAAAGACAGGTTTGAAAGGCAGATAGACATCTTGCGGATATCCATAACTCAGGAATGCAACCTCAAATGCCCCTACTGCCACAGGGAAGGGGAAAGCAACCCAAAAGACACAATGTCAGTAGATGAAATCACAAAAATCATCCGCGCATCCGCAGACCTTGGGATAAAAAAAGTCAAAATAACAGGCGGAGAACCCCTGATAAGAAAAGACATCACAGATATAATCCGGGCAATATCCAAAATAAACAGCATACAGGAGATATCAATGACAACCAACGGCACAATGCTAAAAGATCAGGCCGATGACCTCAAAAAAGCAGGCCTTGCAAGACTCAACATAGGATGCGACTCACTTTCATCATCCATTCTCCCCAAAACAGTAGACCGCCTAAAATCAAACATCATCGCAGCAAAAAACGCAGGATTCAACTCAATCAAACTGAACATGGTAGTACTCAATGGAGTAAACGACAACAGCATCAAAGACATGACAGAATTCTCAAAAGAGCAGGGCGCCACACTCCAGCTAATCGAGCTCATCAGGACAAAAGAGAATAAAGAATTCTTCCAAAAATACTTTTACTCACTTGAGAACATTGAAAAAGAACTGGCATCCAAAGCAGAATCAATTGAGACACGTCCTATGCACAACAGGAAAAGATATAATCTTGACGGCGTCACTATAGAACTCGTGAGGCCCCACAAAAGCGAGTTCTGCGCAAACTGCAGGACATTAAGGATTACATCAGACGGCAAAATCAAGCCCTGCCTGATGAGAAATGACAACCTCCTGGATATCCTCAAAGATATCAGGAAAGGCGCAGACAGCACTCAACTGACCCGGATGATCCTTGAAGGCATACAAAGAAGAGAGCCATATGTAAAAGAGAGGTGAGCACATGAAAATAAACATGATTGACATATCATCAAAAAAAGAGATAAAAAGAACAGCCACAGCAACAGGAAAAATACACCTCAAAGAATCCACAATCGAGGCAATAAGGAATGGGAAAATCCAGAAAGGCGACATCTTCCCTGTAAGCGAGATTGCAGCCATCAATGCAGTGAAAGAGACCCCGCGCCTAATACCCTTGTGCCACAACATCCCGATATCAAAAGCAGATGTTGATTTTGAAGTTGCAGATGACCATATCACTGCAAAAGTCACAGTAACGTCAACTGCAAAGACCGGAGTTGAGATGGAGGCCCTCATTGGCGCAAGTACCTGCCTTCTCAATATATGGGATATGGTAAAATACCTTGAAAAAGACAATCAAGGACAATACCCTGATACGAGAATCACAGGCATAAAAGTCACAGAAAAGAAAAAAGAGGAGATATAGATGTGCACCAAAGAACCCCAATCAACAAAAACCCACAAAAAAGAATCCAAAAAACACATAAACTTCGCAATACTCACAATCTCAACCTCAAAGTTCAAAGAAGAAGGTCGCGACATTAGCGGCGACATCATATCAGGCTGCATAGAAAAAGAAGGGCATACTGTGGCAAAAAGAGACATATCAGACGACGAAAAACAGATGATCAAAGAAAAAATCACCCATTACCTAAAAGACAAAAACATAGACCTAATCGTAACAACAGGCGGGACAGGCCTCGCAAAAAGGGACGTGACAATCGAAGCCATAAGACCCCTTTTTGAAAAAGAAATCACCGGGTTCAACCAGTTATTCATGCAGCTCAGCCACGACGAGATCGGCCCTGCATGCATGCTTTCAGGAGCCACAGCAGGCATTATTGGCGCAAAAGCAATATTCTGCCTCCCGGGTTCCCCTGACGCCTGCGCACTTGCAATAAAAAGAATAATCCTGAAAGAAGCAGGCCATATACTGAAGCATGCAGGTGAATGAAATTGGAAGATGTAAGGATGAAAGGATTCAAGCACAGGACAAGCTTCGAGGACGCATTCAAGCTCATCACTTCCATAATTAAGACAACAGATTCAGAATACATGAGCATAGAAAACAGCCCAAAAAGGGTCTTATACGAAGACATAATCTCAACCGTAAATGTCCCAGACTTCAACAGGTCATGTGTGGACGGGTATGCGCTCAGGGCATCTGAGACCTATGGCGCAAGCCACTATAATCCAATAGCCCTGAAAATAACCGGCGAAGCACTCGCAGGCGAACACGAAGCAGGCATAAAAAAACGCGAAGCTTTAAGGATAATGACCGGCGCCAAAATGCCACAAGGCGCCGACGCCTGCATAATGGCAGAATACACAGAAGAAAAAGACGGGTATGTGCTCATACACAAGCCGGTTTCAGGAGGGGAGAATGTCTCAAAGATTGGCGAAGACATAAAAAAAGGCTCATCAGTCCTCAAAAAAGGAAGAGTCATCAAACCGTATGATACAGGAATCCTTGCATCAATGCAGGTCAGGCAGATAAGAGTATACAAAAAACCAACAGTTGACATCATTATAACCGGCAGCGAACTAGTTGAGCCGGGAAAAAAGCCAAAACAAGGCCAGATAATTGACTCCAACACATACATCCTCGAGGCCCTGCTAAAAGACACAGGTGCAATACTCTCATCAAAAAAGAGAGTCCCTGATGACTACAAAAAGATCAAAAAAGAGATCCAGGCGTGCAAATCAGACATCATCATAGTAACCGCCGGTACTTCATGCGGGAAAAAAGATTATGCGCCTCTGGTTGTCAAAGAAACAGGCAAACTCCTTGTACACGGCATATCAATGAAACCAGCAGGCCCGACAGGGATCGGAGTAATCTCGAAAAAACCGGTTTTCCTGCTTCCCGGCAACCCCCAGGCTGTATGCATAGCATACGACTTTTTTGTAAGATATGCACTCACCCTCATGCAGGGCATAAAAAACCACCATGAAACCACTGCTCTTGGGACACTCACAAAAAAGACCGCATCAGCCATAGGCAGAACTGACATCTTCAGGGTGAAATACAATAACGCACAAGTTGAGCCAATAAGGTCCGGGGGCGCATCCATCCTCTCATCAATGGTCAGGGCAGACGCATATCTGGTGGTGCCCGAAAACATCGATGGATACCCGCAAGGCCGCGAAGTAAAAGTGAGGTTATTTTAATGAAACAAAAAGAATTCCACAACATAAAATCAATACAGGAGGCAAAAAAGATATTTCACTACAATATTTCCCAAGAGCCTCCGGGTCATGAAAAAATAAGCATACACGATGCACACACGCGCACCCTGTCAAAAGACATAACTGCCCCCATCGACGTCCCCCCCTTTGACCGCTCCCAGATGGACGGCTACGCAGTTATTGCAGAAGACACATTCCCTGCAGATGAGGAGAACCCTGTAGACCTCAGGTTAAACGACGAGACAATTTCTGCAGGCACAGCCCCAAGAAAACCAGTAAATTCAGGCTGCGCCACAAAGATTGCAACAGGAGCCCCAATACCAAAAGGAGCAAACGCAGTCGTGATGATAGAATACTGCAATGAAGAGAGTGGTCTGGTCGCGATTTCAAAACCAGTACATCCAGGCGAAAACGTGATGCATGCCGGGCAGGACATCATGCAGGGCGAGATAGTTCTAAGAAAAGGCCGCACCCTGACATTTCGCGAAACCGCCGTACTCGCCGCCCTCGGAATAACAGAAATTGAAGTTTTCAAAAGCCCTAAAGTCGCAGTCATCTCAACAGGCAATGAAATCATGCCTGTTGGGAAACCACTACCATACGGCAGCATATACGACACAAATTCCCAGATGATAATGGATGCCTGCAGGGAAAATGGCGCTATACCTCATTTTTTAGGCATTGCAAAGGACTGTGAAAAAGAGATTGAAAATCTTCTTGCAAAAGCCCTTGATTATGATATTGTGATACTTACAGGCGGCACATCTGCCGGTGAAGGAGACATCTCTTACAGGGTAATCGAAAAGACCCTAAACCCCGGCATACTTGTGCATGGTGTTGCCATAAAGCCCGGGAAACCAGTAGTTCTGGCAGCCCACAAAAAAAAGCCGGTCGTCATCTTACCTGGCTTCCCTGCATCCTGCATCATCACATTCAATGTATTCATAAAGCCCCTGATAAGATCCATGGCAGGACTTTTAGAAGAAAAAACCGCGGAAATGAAGGCGAAATGTGCCATAAGATACCCATCAGCAGAGGGCAGGCACGAATATGTCCTGTCAAACATAATCAAAGGAAGAGACAATAAATTCTACGCATACCCCATCACAAAGACGTCAGGTGCAGTCACGACTTTCGCGCTCGCAGACGGCTATATCGAAATCCCGAAAGACACGCAATACATAGACAAAAACGAGGAACTTGGCATCACCCTCCTCTCAGACAATCTTGTCCCCGATGACATTGTCTTTATAGGCAGCCAGTGCATGGGTGCAGACCTTGCCCTGGGTATGCTCACACAATTCTCAAAAAAAGTAATAAACGTAGGCTCAACAGGCGGTCTTATTGCATGCAAAAGAGACGAGCCAGACATATCCGGCATCCACCTGATAGACGGCAAGACAGGCACTTATAACAAGCCTTTCATGGAGCCCGGGCTCATCCTTGTAAGAGGCTATGTGCGGAAGCAGGGCATCATGTTCAGAGGCGGCTATAGCGGCAGGTCTCTTGATGATTTTTTGAGTGATAGGAAACTGACTATCATCAACAGGAACAACGGATCCGGCACGCGGATACTTTTCGATATGCTCATCGATCAGTTTGCAGGGAAGAATGGCCTTGATGCTGATGAATTCAAAAAGAACATCAAGGGATATAATATTGAATCAAAGTCGCACAATTCAGTAGCATGCGCAATCGCCGCCAGGAAAGCGGACTGGGGCATCGGCATCTACAGCGCAGCCAAGATGTACGGGCTTGAGTTTATTGAGCTCAGGGATGAGCACTATGATTTTTGCATGCCGAAAAGCAGGTTTCACAAGAAGAGCATACAGGGATTTATCGCAGTCCTGAAATCAGGTGCATTCAAAAAGAAACTGGAAGCACTAGGCGGTTTTGCTGTCCCGAAAGACATCGGAAAAGTCATCTGGGATTCATAAATTCACTCTATAGTTAAGGTCATTAATAAATGGACAAACGTAACCAAAAACCAATAGACCTTAATCTATCCGGGCGAATCGCAGATTCGCTGGATCCTAAAATTGCACGGCAATTTTAAGGATATGGAAAAGTCATTATTTTCAACGAAGTTGAAAAGCTTACCATCCACCCATATAGCCAATATGGGATGAGTCCAAATAGTTATGACTTTTACTATATATTTAACAATCAATGATTAAATCCTAAAATCATATCAAAATGATCATGACCATTTGGCGCTTTGTTTTCAACACGTTTCAGATAAACTGTCCCATTATCCTCTTTGACTTCAAAAAAATATGTTTCACCCTTTACAGGCACTGAATACCTACAAGGGCCACTTCCATTACCGTAACAGGGCTGCATGCAACCATCACCCAAAGGAGGAACTATATTCTTAAGAGACTCATAATCAGGTTCGTCAGATTTCTGAATAGTAATTTCTTTACCTATCCTTAGACTAGATATCTTATCACTAAATTCACTGCTAGGTTCATTACCATTATTTTCATCATAATTCGGCATATCAAACACCCAATACGGTCACTATTTCTCAGTAATCTGGGCAGGGTGATATTTAAATAGTTATCGGTGCATGAATCTTTGCGCAGAAACAGTCAATTTGGTACGCTCATTGCGCTTTTAGCCTAAAATGCACCTTTATCTTTTGCAAGCATACGCGCAATCTTTGATGCTTCGCTGATGAAAGGGCGCAGACCATCCGGGTTAACCTTTTTGTTGTTCCTGTAAATTATTATCCTGCTGCCGGCAGCCTCAATATTTATGATATCTTTCCTGTTTTCAAAAAAAGTCAGGATTTCGGGGGTAAACAGCTTTCTTACTGATGCCTCATCAGGACCTTTCAGGAGATACCTG
>CBDUVR010000031.1:0-9840 GCA_965370705.1 uncultured archaeon
CATTTTCATCAGGCCAGACTATGCCTTCCACATAGTCTTCTTTTCCTTTTGTCATTGTGCCTGTGAGGGGGGATATTTTTAGCTTGATTTTCTCTCTTTTGTTTCTTTCTTCAAGTATGGTGTTCAGTCCAGTGTAATATTCATCCAGCCTCTTTGTAAAGAGCTCGTTGGGGGTTGTGAAGATTTGCGGATCATATATCGACACTGTGACCTGCTTGATTCTTGCGACATCGTCAATTTCATCTGACTCGTTTTTTGCGAAGACATGAAGTGATAGCGGCTCGTCCGGATTGATGCTGTCTATCTTATAGGAATATATGCCGTCTTTTGTGATTGCATTTGTGACGATGCCGTCTGTCGTGACTGTGTTAGTTATCAGGGGAGTGCCCGGAAGTGCTTCTATGTTGTTGCAGCCGAGAATACTATGACAAGCGAAGGTTACTTCCCCTGGTTTCATCATGAAAAGCTGGATTGAGACATAGAGCGGGTATTTGATCTCGCCTGCTCCGGCGTTTATTTCATTAATGTACTGCATGTGCTGCGCATCGTTTTGCATGAGTGAGATGGCTATGCTGCCGGCAACACGGTTTACGTCTTCGTCCATGAGGTATGGCACTCTTTTTAGTGTGGTCTGGCAGTTTGGTATTGTCCAGAATGGTATGCTTTCGCCTGATTCAAGATCCTTTTTTACCAGTATTTTCGGCTCCAGGTCTTGTGTCGCGTCAACTATGTTATTGCTATCGCTATCCATAAGTGTTTCCCTGGCATGGCCGCCGTGCTCTGCAAGCTCTTTAGATGCTGAATTAAGCGAGAAGAATGCTGCTGTCTTTTCAAAGCCCTGCTTCAGGGACTGGACCTGCTTGTCCATCGTGAGTGTAAAGTATTTGTTGTAAAGATTGAATGATTCTGATGTACTCCAGATAAATTCGCCGCCTACTCTCTCCATTGCGATGCTTAGCGCTACCAAGACTACCATAACGCTTACTAATCCGGTTATGTAGCTTCCTTTTTTGGTTTTCTTGTGCGGCATTTTATCACATCCTGCTTCTTAAAGAGGCAGGTCTTTGCAGCAGCATTTGGTTGGACTGCATGCATAACTGGCTTTGCATATCCCGCCAAAGAGTGAGCATGCCCTTCGGGGTACGCACCGGAGGTTTTCGTCTTCAGGACAGGAGCTTCCCCTGCTTATTTTAGATTCTATTTTTATTTTGAGGTACGCTTTTGCAATCATGTCTCCTGGTGCTGCAACTGTGTTTTTCGGGACTACAATGTATTCCCATTCTGTTGTTATGTCTTCTCTTTCTTTTTTGAATGTATCAATTGTCATGCTTTTTTCACCTTTATATTCAATGTAAAAAGCATACTCGCCTACCTGAAGTCTTTCCATATATTTTTCTATACAGTCTTTTATTTTGAGTTTGTCTTCCTGGTAATTGTAGCTTATTGTGATTTCTTCATCCGGACCGGGTGTGGGGTCTTTTGAAAGTTCTGTTCCCAGTACTATTTTAAAGGGCAGTTTTGTGTTTGGTGTGCAGTAGTTGTTGTTTAGGAGTACGTAGAGGTATGTGTCTACTCCTGTGGTCTCTTCTGCAAATTTCAGGGTTTCTACTGACTGTTTTATGAAGAAGAAATGAGCAAAGGCGATTATCAGAGCAGCGAACAGTACCATAGCTATTGCAAAAAATACATCAAATATCCCTTTTTTGTGTTTTTTCATTGTTTTCACTGTTTAGCTTGGCGCCATTCTAATATCACTTGTTGCTGTATAGCCTCTTTTTATTCTTACCCTGATTTTCTCTGTATTATGATATCCGTCTTTTTTTACCATGATATTCACATACATCTTATCTTCTCCTGCCTTAATTTCTATGTTTTGTATCTGATAGTCGCCATCTCTATCTGAATCATCACTCATTGTATAATGGGATGGGGATGCTAACCCTGTTGGTATTTCTATTTCTACTGTTGCCCCTTCAATTGAATTACGGGTCTTTCTGTCTCTGACTTTGCCTGTCAACTGCGCAAATTCCAGCTTCTTTGCGCATCGCTTGTTTATTGCGCATATACCTGAGAGGCATTCGCCGTTATTTTTGCATGGCTGGCCTAATAGGAGTTTGGCTGGTATGGAGCCAGAGCATTTGTTGTCTGTGCAATCCGCTGTTTTGCATTCACACCTCATTGTGCAGTCAGCATCACTGTCTTTATCGTATGCGCAATCTCCGGGATGGCAGGTTGCGTAGGCCTGCCCCGGACCTTTTATGCAGTTTCCTGACGCGCATTTGTCCGGGTTTGCTTCGTCACAAAACATTTCATCCTGCAGGTTATCTGTTGTCATATCGAATTCAATGTTTGTCGTGAGAATTGCTTTGTGGTACTCGTCCAATATCCCGCTGATATCCCTGATGTTTGTGTTTACCTGAACTATCATTTCGAAGTCCGCATCCATTTCCTGGGGGGCGATTGGCTGGTAGTTGCTGAATGTCCACCGGTTGTTGGTGTCGAGGTCTTTTATGTCTATCCTGTATTTTGAGTTGCCAATATCCAGGCAGGATAGTTCTGGTGTTGATGACTCTTCGTCGAGTCTTTTTGCGTCCATGATGAATTTTCTGGATTCTACCCTATTGTTATAGTCATCGTTCAGGCAGGGAGCTGCAAGGAGATTCTTGAAGATAGCTATTTTTGTGCTTTGTTCTGTGAGCCTGTCAACTATTATCTGTTCATCTGCTGAACTTGCCATTGAGTATACGAAAAAGCCAGCCAGGATTGTAAGTAGTATGAATAATGTTATTATTTCTGTGTTCTCTTCCATGAAATATCACACCAGTGTATTAATGAATCTGTTTGCATGGGTTTTCTTCTATTGTACAGCAATCTTCTTCTTCATTGCATATTGTTAACTCTGGTTTGCAGTTGACGATTTTTTTTGAGATGCATATTCTTTCTGCGCCTTCTGTGACACTGTGTACAATTATGTTTTTCTGGTAGTGCCTGACTGCGAATGTGTGCTTTGTTTCCAGCTCGTCTGCGGAGGTATGCGTTTTACCGATGTAGGTCAGGCGGATATGTGTGTCAGTTAAGTCATATGCAAAGTTTTTCTTGAGGTCAAAGTGTCTTACTCCCTGTTCCATTGATGCCACGTTTATGAGTGTGCTTGATAGTGCACGTGTTGTCTGTTCTGTTATTATTGCAATTTCCGCGTCTGTTAGTCCCACCACCATTTTTGTGCCTGATACTGCTGTGATTGCAGCTATTATCATGGCGAGAGCGACCATCATCATTTTTACTGTTTGAGTTGTAGCCATGTTTACACCTTTTCGGTTATAGTAACAGCATCAAAATTCACTCAATATGCAGTTTATCTATACCCTGATATATAATATCCATATATGTGGGAATTCATCTCCCGAATTCAATGCATCATAAAAAATCATAAAATTCATTATGTTGTTGTCCAATTTTAAGCTTTTTTATCCTGGATATACTTTATATATGATAAAAAATCATAGGATATTGGTGATAATTGGAGAGACCTCCAGAGCGGATGTATGATAACTTATCTAAGTACGGTGTCCCTCACTATTATTGCAGCCTTTATCAAGGGGTTTTTTGTGAATATATCGATGACTATTTGTCCCCATCCGCTTGCAAAGAGCACCAAAATTGCTATGGCGAGCAAACCTACCAGCAGCATTCCTATCTTGATTGCAATGGCTGCTGTGCCCTCAGATGAGCCTTTCCTTGCTTTGCCTGTTTTGCATGGTATTAATCTTTTTTCTGGCATTTCTCCACACCTAACGTTGCGCCGGTCGCCCATTCGCATATGTTCTCGCACTCTGATTCGCATATATTTTTATCACTGCAGTCGCACTTTTTGCAGCATTTATCATAAACTTTTATCTCATTTGTTGCTTTGTTGTTTTTCTCTCTTGCATCCACATCTATTAGCGGGACAAGCATCGTGTCCAGTTTTCCTATATTGGCTGTCAGCACGTACTCTCCTTTCACAAATATCTTAGTAGTAGGATGAGCCAGACTTCCTGGCAGATAGTCTATTTTGATTTCCTCGCCTTTGTATACCGGGACAAATATAATATTGTTCCATATTGTCTGTCCTAATAATTCCTTTAATGGCCTGTCTACGCCATCTAGCGTATACAATACAATGTCATCCGCATCTTTTACCTCATAGGGGTTGCCGTCATTATCCAGCACCCTTAATATCTCGTAGACTGCCCCAGGAGATGTGAGCTCATTAGACTGCAGGCTGTATTGTATACTCAGGTCTCCGATATTTTTGACTGTCTGCCTGATTGTATATCCTGCTGAGGAATCTGCTTCGTATATTGGCTCGCCGCAGTCACCATCCTTGTTGCAAATCACTGGTTTTAATACTGAAAGGTCAGCATAACTGCATTTGCTTGGTCTATCTTTACTGAAGCATGTATCTGCATATCTTTTGGTAGATCCTGCAAGGCATGCGTCGGGTGGACCAGGTTGAAATATACCTTCAGTCACGCATCCATCCTTGCATACATGCTCATTCTTGTAGAAGCATAGACCATCAGGCGTATGTGGCGCTCCTGGTGCCTCGTCTTTCTCGAACGGGCCGTCCTGCAATATGTGCACATTCCCGGTGCTATCTTTGTAGCAGTGGTATGGAAGTGTGTTCTGGCAGGATACATCTATTCCCCTGTCGACGTTCGCGGTACATATTACCTTGTCATGAAGTTTTATCTGAAAGCTTATTTTTTCCAGTGTATCTTTTACTGGCCGCATTCTGAAGTAGTAGTAGGGATTATCAGTATCTGACGTGTCGTATAGAAGCCCATCCTTGATTTTAAGGTCGACAGGTCCTGCTAATCCATTTACGAGTATTACGTCCGCTTTCATTTCGCCAACATCAGGGTGTATTATTTCTTTTTTGAATTTTACTTTTGTCCTTCTCAACTGGTCCGCGGGAGTACTGACCTGCTGGTTGAAGCTGATTCCATCAGGGAAGCTTGCCCAGTCAAGGCATACCAGTTCTCTTTCAAATTCGCGATTGTTGATTTCCGGGTTTTTTCCATTTACATCATCTGTGCTGAATGAAAATACATACTTGACACCTGCTTTGAATTTCCCCAATTCTGTCGTATAATGCGTATTACATGGCATTTCGAGTTTTACTACTATTCTACCTTCCTCGTCTTTTTCATCACAGGCAACTGCCCAGGGCTCCGGCAGACTGGAAGAATCAATAGCATCAGAACATACTATATAATAGCCAGTCTTTTGACCCTCTGAATTTACCTGATTCCAAAACGTATTCTCTGGGAACATACACGCATTAGGATTATTTTTTTCACAGATTTTTGCTGCAAATTCATACAGGGATGTTATATCTTTATGGAACGTTACTTTCATTGTTGAGCATGGCATGAAGTCGCCGCTGAGGCTGTAGCCTTTTTTGCCTGGCTTTACTGGGCTATGTACTCCATCTGTTATATCTTCTCCTGATTCTTTTATCCTTGTGAATATTTCACCGCATGTTGAATCAATTTCATCACCATTAAAATCCGTAGGAACATAGGTGCACTTTTCCAATTCATATGTACCTGCTTTTGCACACTCTGCAAAGCATACTGCTTCGTATTTGGCGTCATTTAACATATCTTTGGGATTCTGCTCGTATGGGTCCTTGTTATCTGTAAACCCGGATATAAACAGAACCCATAAAAAGATACCGATAAACCCAAGCATCAATATGCCTATCAATATCCACATGACTTGAGTCATCGCTTTCTTTCTATTATCCATAAAACGCATAAGCATCATTTGCCATTTGTTCTGCCTGTTACTGGTAAGGGCAGTCTATTCCTAGTTCTTCACGGCAGCCCTCACCTGCTGTGCCTTCTCCTGTGTCCCAGTCAGGACAACCATCGTGTACCCTCAGGCACGAATCGCATGCACGCTTGCACATCTCGGTTTTTAATGTCTCCCCGCCTTTGATTATTGGATCCTCTGTGCTGTCTGTTGCCTGCCTGGCTGTTTTGTTCATCATGACTGTGATGATGAGTGCTGTAATAAGACAGATAACTATTGCTACAACTATCCATATGCTGTGTTCTGTTGCTTTTCTCATACATGCCCCTCCTTTTATTCTGCTTCTATTATACCCCCCGGAAAGTGGAGGATACCTCTGACAATTTCTCCTGCCTGGTCACCAAGAAATACGAAGAATGCTGCTATGACTACAAGCACGATTATTCCAAGCACCAGGATAAGGGTCTGGTTGATTGCAAGAGAGCCGATTTTTCTTGTTTTTTGCAGTGATTTTTTCATTGTCTACCACTAAAGGATATTGGGGTTTTTTAGTATTTATAGTTATATGTTGAAAAAAATGGATAATGAAATGTCCGGAAATATTTATATATCTCGACGAGCATATTAGTTTTATGTGTCCGGTTGTATTGAAGCGTCAGCGGAAAGGTGCTGAGGAAAATATTCTTTTTATTATTGGTATCGTTATGGGGGTTGTTGTTATAGGTCTTTGCCTGATAGGTGTTGCGATGATTTTATTGTGAGTGGATGTGATGCAATGGTTAATGATTTTATGGGGAAATGCAAGCGAAAGGGTACTATGATGCCTCTGAGAGTGGTCATGGTTCTTGTTTTTGTAGTTATACTGCTTGTTGTGTTTATAATGATTATGAATAAGTTTGGCTTTTATGCGTTAGGCGATGGGCTTGCCAGTATGGAAGAGCGGGCAGGGAGTTTTTTTGATTTTCTCCCGGGGGGATAATAACCAGGAGAAGCCACTGGCAGCGTGATTGACTGCCAGCCGGAGCGTATGGACAATTATTTAAGGTATTGAATGCTACATTAGTGTATGGGTGCAGAGCGCAAGGGCATTGGCATGAATATCGTGACTGGTCTTATTATTACCCTGCTTGTCGGCGGTATCCTTATTCTTATCTTAGTGAAGGATGCCGGTGGTAAATATGACATTCTTGCTAATATTGCTATTGATTCTGCGAATGAAAGGTTTTATGGGAAAGACTGTGTGGAAGTTGCCGATGAGAGTTTTAAAAGCGGTAAGGAATATGATTTTGAAGTTGACTTCGGTGATATTGAGGTTAAGAATATCAGGCATTTCGGATTTCTTATGGAGTGCGGCGGCATCGTATCCAGAGCGAAACATTGGTTTGAAGGGGTTGAGATTGATGAGTGGATGATCACGTGCGAGGATAGTGACGGAACTGTGGTTGAGCTTTTTGACTCGGCATCAGAGGTAAGGGCTGCGTGCGGATTTCGGAAGGGTGCTCCGATTCAGTTTCTTGAGTCAAACGGATACGAGACTGAGATTGAATGCGACAATAAGGTGAATGTTCATATTAAGATAAAGGATAAGCTCTTTGCAGGTACGAGTGCGGACCTGTATTTGTGCTATGTTGCACATAAATGAGTGTTGCAATGCTTTTATCTGCGATTTCTGCCTGATGAGTCCACAGATGTGTAAATTATATATACCTCTTAATCTATAATTTGCTCTATGGCTGAAAGTACGGGTATGCATTTTGTGGTGGAGCTTATTTTGTGCCTATTTGTTGGCGTTATTGTTATTGTTAGCCTGTTACAGCCTGCTGCTTTTAGTGAGGCGGCCTCGAAGTTCATTGATATGTTCAGTTCGATTATAGATTCTCTTTTCGGGAGGTCCAGTTACGAGGACCAGATTGCAATGGATTCGACAAAGGCTCTTTCCTGCGCCATTGACATTGCGGCGATTGTTGGTCCTGACGGTACTGTGGGTGATATTGTAAAGCCGGATTCATGCATGGAGGGAACTGAAGTTGGAATGGCTATTGCAATGTATGCACCGAAGAGAGGACCTATAACTGCAAGGGTCATTGATGCTGCCAACAGGATTAGCGGGGCTGTTCCGGGGGTGCCTGATTCTGCGGATAAGTGCGGCACAGATGAGGAGAATGAGAAATGCGGTGTGGTGCTGAAAGAGGATTGCGACAAGGGAGAAAGGTGCATTTGGGGTAAGTGGAATGTTATCACTGGCATTACTATGCCGGCAGGCTGGTCGTGTGTCCGTGACCCGACATGCGACGGGATACCGAAAGACCGGGCTGAGGCTGCTGGAGAAGATACATATTCGGTTTGTTTCGGGGAGGATGATCATGTGTGCGTCATCTGCAAAGAGCCGCCGATTGATATGGTTTGCTGCGGGTGTGTCGGCATCGGCAAGAATCCACCGAAATGGATGCCTGAAAGTGAATGTGGAACAGTATTGTGTCCTTCAAAGATGGAGGATAAGTGGTGTAAGGACAGTTCAGGGAGCAAGTTCACCTGCACAGTGGTTGGCTTTGAGCTGCCGCAGAATGTTGAGACTGGAGGGGGATTTTTTGGAGATGTTACTGATTTTGCACGCACATGGATTGGTGCTGTCGGCGAGCCGAGGTATCTTGTTTATTATGAGACTTTTCCCCGGGGTATAGAAACTGCATGGACATATGATACCACGGACAAAATTATCGCGGCCATTGCAATCGGCGGAGTACTGAATCTCGGCGGGGGGTCATTCAAGGCAGCAGCGTCCGGTGTCAGAGCAACGGGTGGTCAGTTGGTAGGGCTTGCCATCGTGAGGAAGGCCGGTACTAAGATGACTATCAGGCAGGCGATAAAGAATGCAGGCAAATCTGGAAGAAGCGCAGCTTCTGACCGCCTTGCTTTTGAGTATGGCGGTATGAAGGCACTTAAGAAACTGAGTGTTGAAAGGATAATGAAGAGGAAGATTGGAGGGAGTGTTATTGGTGTGGATGGTGTCCAGAATGTTGTTGACAAAGAGATGGGACGCGTTATACTTAAGAATTCGGATGAGACTACCAGTATGATTGGAAAGATGTTTGGAAAGGCAGATGATATGGAAAAGCTTGCAGGAAACCAGAAGAGCGGCCTTGCTGATTTTTCTCTTATGATTCGCAGCGGCAAGCCGATTGAAAAAGACACGGTCGAAAGGTTTGTTGTAGCTAACAAGCTCAGGAAGCCGGGAGATGTTATACCTGCTCTTAATGATGATGAACTTAAGGTGCTGACCAAGGAGCTGGATAAACTGCAAAAGCTGCATGGTGCACGAACCCTTGTTGATGAGCCTGCTGAAAAGGCTATCGTAAAATCAATCACAAAGGAACTGGAAACGTCAGGACTTCTTTATAAAAAGCTGAAGAAGTCGTACCTGAAGGTTGTCCTTGAGGAAAAGGGGATGATTGCGAAGATGAAGAAAGCAACCAGACTCAAGGCTATCAGGGGAGAGCAGAGTGCTGTTGCTAATAAGAAAATTGACAAGATTGCTGTTGATATTTATGAGGATATTACGAAAACTGCGAAGATGCCCGGCGTCGCGGGTACTGGTGGTAAAAGTAAGTTTGCCACTTATTTTGAGGATGCGTGGACTGATGTATATAAAGCGGAGGGCCGCGGTACGAAAGAGATAATGGATGGACTGGGGACGAGGGCTGAAACGCTTGTCCGGGGGGTTCCTTTCGGCGGGACGTGGAAGCTTGATACGCGAAAGAAGGTCATGGTTGCTGCTCTCGTGGCTGCGCATATAGCAATGATAACTGATGCCAGTCTCGAGAAGTATGCCACGTGCGGTTCAGGCACAATGTGCCTGCATTTTCCACGTTATTTCGGGGATGACAATAATATGGCATACGAGCTGGATGAGGCTGTCAAGTCAGAGCGCGCGGGGCTTGTGATGACCAAGTACCCGGGTGACAAGAGGGACAGGTTCCATGTCATGTCGCCGTGCAAGGCGGATCTGGTTGTGGAGGCGCATGATGATGACGGGTTCTG
>CBDUVR010000032.1:0-9812 GCA_965370705.1 uncultured archaeon
CTTATGAATACTCATCTTATCAGCCAGAGGTATACGCTGTTTGTTATGCTGACGAGCCTTTTTGGTATCAGTTCGTTGATATTGAGTTATGCGACGACGAATAAGCTGCCGCCTCAGAAGGCGCATTTTAAAATCAGGTTGAAACAGACACTTTCAGGTTCGCTTATCGGTTTTGTCGGCGGGCTTGTTGCAGGGACGCTTCCCGGGCTTGGAAGTTCGCAGTCAGCTATACTCGTGCAAAAGTTCGGACGCGTGAAGGGCAGGAAAAAGTACATAACGAGTCTTGGGACCATAAATACAATAGATATACTGATATCTGTCTTTTCCCTTTATATGATAGGCAAGGCAAGAAGCGGGAGTGCGATTGTGATAGGGGAGGTGCTTGAGGCAATCACTTTGAGTAATATCTACCTTTTTCTTGGTGTGGCGCTTTTTTCTACCGGCCTTGCTTCACTGCTTACACTTAAAGTGGGGAAGATTTCTGCTGCGCACATTCATAAGATAGATTACAAGAAGATGGTGCTTGCCATTATCCTGTTTCTTGCGCTTCTTACATTCATGTACACCGGCTTTGCAGGGCTTTTTATATGCGCTATAGGAATTTTTATCGGTGTGCTGCCGAATATTCTTGGCACGAAGAAGAGTTTGCTGATGACGTGTTTGATAGCGCCAACAATATTGTATCTGACCGGGATGGATTGTGTGGTGCTTTCGATGCTAGGGCTTTGAGATGGTTTTTCACGACCCCTTCATTTCCTGTGGAGAAGCAATATAAAGGGATCGGTTTTTGTTCACATCTGTTACACAGGATGATTCACACCCCTACATTTCCTGTGGAGAATTGTAGTGTGTGGTGTTGTAAAACGCGTGCGGGTATCGGCGGGCAATATCCCGGGTTCACATGTAGGTGCGTGAAATGCTTCTGCTTACTGGTATTTTGAGAGGTTGAGCTGTCTTGCTTTTTTCCCGAATATTGCGTCTGATTCTTTTTCTATGAGAAGGAACTGCTGCCTTAAGTAAGATGATATCTTGAAGTCGTCCATTATCCGTTTCGAGGGCTCAATGTATTTTCTTGCGCTGCCTTCTGAGATTGTGAGAAGGATTTTGCCGCCGCAGCGCGTGCATTTTCCGATGAGGGGTATCCTCCTGAATTTCTCGTTGCAGTTTACGCACCTGAAGCCCTGTTTTGTGAATTTTCTCAGGTTTCCTTTGATGTCGCGCAGGAAGTGCTTTGTGAGTACAGCTTCTGCGACTTTGTTCTCGTCTACTCCATGCAGCTTCTTTTCAAGGTCAAGCTGCGCATATAGTTTTTCGAGCATTGTGTCAAGTTGGGTATACCTGCTCCTGTGGGGGCCTTCACTGATGTCGTATGTATCATGCGTGAACTTTATGTGAAATACCTCGTCTTTGCCTATGAGTTCTGCTATGGTCCTTGGCTTTGCTTTCAGGTCCCATGTGTTCGGGTAGTCCTGCGTTGCCCTGTAGAATTCAAGGGGGTAGGTGTCGTCCACATCTACGTTCCATGATTCGTCGTCAACTTCTTCAGGGTCGAGGCATGTTGTGAGGACAAGCGGCGCATCCATGGTTCTCCCGCCGCGGGTGTCCGGCATGAACTGCCTTGAGAAGTTGAGGAGCGCGTCCATTAGCAGCATTATGCTGTCTTCGTCCCCGTCTGCGTTCCTTCTTTTTCCTGCGTGCCAGAACGGGTGCGCGAAGCCGACTTTCGCTGGAGTAAATCCAATGATTCTGCCGATGATGCCGGCTGATGTGTGGGGCGCAAGGCCGATGACAAGCTGGCTGATGAGGTCTTCTTTTGTTTTCACGTTGTAGAATGGCCCCTGGCTGTAGAATTTTGTGAGGAGTTCGTCTGTGAATTTGCAGATGCTTATGAGGTAGTCTGCGGTTGAGAATTCTTTGTTGTCTGAGACGATTATGTCCTGGGGGAAAAGTTCCAGTATCTGCCCGTCGTTTTCCAGTTTGCTGCCGTGGATGTCGTAGAGGTACCCGAAGGAGTGAAGTGTTTTTACAGGTACGCTAATCTCGCGGGGCCTGAAGTGTGTTACTGGCACGTCTGTGGAGTCGCAGCGTGTTGTGCCGTCTTTGTTGACGTACAGGCCGTATTTTGTCCTGAGAAGGCCTTTTTCGACTGGCTCTATGTTTTTGCTTGCGCTGAATACGCCCCTGACGCCTTTGAATAGTTCAGGCATCTCTTTTAGCTTAAGATTTTTTTTGGCATTGTCCATGAGCGCCTTTATGTTTAGCTTGACTTTGCGGTATCCTACTGTCGGTGCGCCGCAGTGCGTAGG
Source organism: uncultured archaeon (assembly GCA_965370705.1). Taxonomy (GTDB): domain Archaea; phylum EX4484-52; class EX4484-52; order EX4484-52; family B79-G9; genus B79-G9. The sequence goes on from CBDUVR010000032.1 coordinate 2,307, forward strand.
TGCGTCGACTATCCTGTTGCATATCCTGCATGCCCTGCTTTTGGTTGCGTGGGCGCCGCATTCGTAGCAGTAGGGAAAATAGGTTTCCCTGCCGCATTTGTCGCAGCGGTAGATGGAAACTGATGTTTCGATTTCGCCTGCTTTGTAGGATTCCATGAGGTTCCTCATGCGGCCGCCTTCTTCGCCGCACGGCAGGAGTATCTGCGGCCGGCCTTTCAGGAGGCGCCTTTCTGCTTTCTCGGGGCGCCCCATCCGTGTCCCGACTCTTACAGTGCCTTTTTCTTTTATGGTGATGCCTGATAGTCTGCAGAGGGCGTCCATGACAGTGGGTGCGCTGTCTAGTTTTTTGATGAGGGATGCCTTGTTTTTTTCGCCCGGCTCCCCGAGGCATTTGTATGCTGCGATGGATTTTTCTTTTAGGATTATTGTATTGTTTTTTACTGTGTGGGGCACGCAGAGGTTTTCAAGGATTTTTTTATGGCCGGACAGGTCGAGTGTGATAGTGTCTTTCTCTTTTTTGCTTTTTGAGAACCATTCTATGAGATTTTTGAGGTCGTCTTTTGTGATGTCGTGCCAGAAGAAGTTGTAGTATGGGTGGAGGGGCACTGAAAAGGATTCTGAGATGTTGAATGCGTGTTCGAGTGATGGTGGAGGGAATGGTTTTTCAATGTATTTTGAGAGGTCGTCTCCTGTTGGTTTTTTGTGGTCTGAAGTGTTTTCCCCCTGGTTCTTTGTGCTATCCATCCTCGAGCCCCCACCCACTCGATTTGTGGTTATGTCTTGTATTTTTGTATTTTTATTTTTCAGGGATTCTTTTACTTCCTGTGACCACCATTCTTCCACGTAGGGAGACGGCAGGAGTATGTGGCCGTTGCTTACGAATTCACCGTACGGTATCAATATGTCGCCGAGTGACAGTATTTTTGAGATTTCCGGCTTGATTTTGCTGATCTGCTCTTTTTTTTGTATTTCGATTATGTCGCCGTTTTTTAATTGCACGACAGGGCCTTCCATTGTGTCGCAGGGGGTGCATACTGTTGCTTTTCCAGGGAGTTCCATCGCTATCTGCGTTCCGACTGCGAGGAACGGGATCAGGTGCATGGTGAGGGGATGAACTGAGGTTGATGCCAAGCCTCCTGTTCTTGAGCGGCCGTATCTTAAGCGGAAGCCGCCTTTTGCTGCAGGGTAAGAGAATATTGGCCTTCCTGCAATCACTTTGTCAATGTATTTTGTGTTCGGGATGTATTTTACGTCTTCTTTGCTTTTGCCGCTTGTGTCTGCATGAATCTTTTTTTTCATTGCTATGAATTTCTTTAGCCAGAGCCAGTGGTTTAGCTGGTAGTCTCCAGGGTATTTCATGATTCTTTTGAGCATTTTTTCTGCTTTCAGGGGGAGGCCGTCAAGAAGAATGAGGCACATCCCGCCGCGTATCTGGTTGGTCTCGACGCGTTCGAGGTCTTTGTAATTTGATACCTCGAGCTTTTCTGTGGGGTCGCCGTTGATCTCCACAGGGACTTTGGATATTATGAACTCAATCTCTTCTTTTGTTGGATGGTATTGCTTTGCAGTGACGCGGGTGTAGTAGTCTTCGACTTCTGTTGAGTATCTTTTGAGTTCGACTCCTTTCGGGATGTAGGGGGCGATTCCGCAGTGGATGCGGATAAAGTCTGCTGCGAGGACTGCCATTGCTGATGCTGTGCCGCCTGCGGATCTTATGGGGCCTGCAAAGTAGATTGCGAGGTATTCTGTGCCGTCGTCGTTTTTTTTGAGGCGGACTTCTGAGAGGCCTTCAAGAGGGGCTGTGACTACGCCGAGTGTGAGGTAGGCGATGGCGACCCTGAGGCCTACTTCGATTGATTTGATTTTCTCATTGAATTTAGTGATTTTGCCGAGAGCTATGTCCCTTCCTACAAGCAGGGCTACGCGTTCGTCGTTTTTGCCGTATTGTTTCTCGAGTTTTCGTATGCTGTCTGCGAGACCCGAGTCGATGAGTTCAGGAATCATTGTCCCAACAAGGCCTTCTACTCTTGCGGCGAGGTCGTGGGCTATCGGGATGTTTACTTCCGGCTCGGGGTCTTTGCCTCTGGATCTTGCGGCGCCTGCGAGATTGTATGCTCTTGTGACTTCTTTTTCAATGGAGCTGAAGTATGATTGGAGGCTGTTTGTGGGCGGCATTTTTATCACGTTTTGCGCAAAATATTGCAGGGAATTATTGAAACACCATGAATTTATTTATATCCATGTGTGCAATAGAAAAGTATGGGTTTATTTGGCGATGATAAGGCTAAGAAGGAAATGGATGCGAAACTTCACGAGATTGAGGTCCTGAAGCACCAGTTTGCAGATGTCAGGGAGGAGATCAGGAAAGTTGCTCTGCAGCAGAGTGGTGCTGATGAAGAAAAGGCAGGTGTTCATCAGGCGCTGAATATTCTTGATGATGATCTTGCTGAGATGAAGGATTCTTTCAAAGGCAAGACAAAGGTGTTTGAGCAGAGGCTTTCGAACCTTGAGCAGGCAGTTGCTGATCTCAGGCTTCTTGGGCGACTTGCTATTGAGAACCGCGAGGAGCTTGATACTATTATGAATATCCTCAAGAAAATTGCGGAGCCTGAGTTTAAGGAGGTTGTTATTGCGCATGATTCTGAGCTTGACAGGTTTCGCCATATCGAGGATGAGATTGATGAGCTGAAGGATGAGGAGATTATTGTCGAGAGCGCAGGTGCCCGCAAGGATAAAGGGTGAAATTAATATTCAGGGAACATTTCAGGGATTCGTTTGAGGTGCTTGTGCATCCTTCGCAATTTTTCAGGAGGGTTTCTGGGAAGGATATGTATGATGGCGCTTTTAAGTTTGCGATAAAGAATATCGCGGTATTTTCAGTGATTATCGGGCTTTTTCTTCTTCTGCTTGGCCCTGATAAGAAGACGCTTTTTGTCAGTGTGATTCTGGCTGTCGGGCTGACGGTTGCAGGTGTTGCGGAGCTGTTTGTTTTTTCGGTTTCGTTTCATGTGTTTTTGAAGGCTTTTGGTGCCAGGAGGAGTTTTGATGAGACATTTTCTGTGGTTGCGTATTGTACGCCTGTTTTGCTTTATGCGTGGGTTGTGCCGCTTTTGGTTTTTTTGCCGTTTCATGCTTTGTATATTGCGTCTGTGGGGTTTGTGGAGGTGCATAAGGTGAGCCGTTTGCAGGGTGTTGTTTCTATGGTTGCGCCAGTAGTTATCGGGGGGATCTTTTTGTATCTGCTTGTGGTGTCTGCGGGGTTTGAGCGTGTTTTGGATGTTCTGAGGATTTTTTATTCTGTGAAGGTGCTTTAGAGTCTTTTTGACTCCAATAAGCTTAGGCGATTATCTGGTCTGTTTCATATGCTGTTTTTATGTTTTCTTTTTGGATAGGTATTCTGCTCATTGTTTGTTTTGAGATATATTTTTAATTGTTCTTTTGTTAATATTATAGTTAGCGCCGTTACTAAATCATGGAATCTGTATACTATTAGATAATTCCAAGCTTTTTCACGATGAAAAATGGACAAACTTAACAAATAAACAAGAGGCGCTAATCTATATGGAAAAGACATTTGTCCAAAAAGTTATGTCTTTTACTATATAATGGAGTAGATGGTGTTTATGAAGTACATAATATTTCTGGGGGACGGTATGGCGGATGAGCCAAAGACATGCAGAGACGGAAATACACCTCTAATGGCTGCAAGAAAGCCAAACATAGATATGCTTGCAGGGAAAGGCAGATGCGGACAGCTTGCTACAATCCCGCAGGACATGCCTGCAGGCAGTGAGATTGCCAACATGAGCATACTCGGGTATGACCCGAAGAGGTGCTACCAGGGCAGGGGCGTGCTTGAGGCTGCAAGCATGGGAATAGCTATCAAGGAAAAAGAGGTTGCTATGAGGTGCAACCTGATATGCATCGAAAATGAAAAAATAAAAAACCATTCTGCAGGCCATATCAGCTCAGAAGAGGCTCGTGAGCTTGTCGAATATATAGATGAAAAGTTGTGCAGCAAGAGCATGAGAATCTACCCCGGTGTGAGCTACAGGCATCTTCTTGTGTTGAAAAACGCCTCTGCTGATATTGAGCTGACACCGCCTCATGACGTTGTAGGGGCGAAAGTGGATGAAGTGATGCCGAGAGCTGTTAATGATAAGGGGGTGCGGACAGCGAAACTCATTGACTCGCTGATACGGGACTCGTGGGGGTTACTCTCGAGTCACCCGGTCAATATCAAAAGGCTTCGAGAGGGCAGGGATCCTGCAAATTCTGTCTGGCCGTGGTCCGGAGGGTACCGGCCGGATATGGAGAACTTTTGTGATAAATATGGTGTCAGCGGCGCTGTAATTTCTGCGGTTGACCTTATCAAGGGGCTTGGGGTCTATGCGGGGATGGATATCATAAATGTCGAGAGTGCTACCGGGTTGTATAACACAAATTATGAGGGGAAGGCGGATGCATGCATTGAGGCCCTGAAAACCCATGATTTTGTCTACCTGCATGTCGAGGCGCCTGATGAAGCAAGCCATGAAGGTGATTTTGATCTTAAGGTAAAGACTATAGAGGATTTTGACAGGAGAGTTGTTGGAAGGGTTTTGAGCAATCTTTGGCAGGTTGATGATAAGGTGAGGATTGCTGTTCTTCCTGATCATCCTACTCCGGTAAAGCTCGGGACGCATACGCGCGAGCCGGTTCCTTTCTCGATAACTGATATGGATGGAGAAGGGAGGGATGATGTTCTTGTGTTTGATGAGAATAATGCTGTCCGGGGGAGTTGTGGGTTGTTGAAGGGTGATGAGTTCATAAAGGTATTTTTTTCAGGAAGTTTTTGAGTTCTTTGTAGTCGGCGCTGGTGTTTTCTTTTTGTTCTTCTTTTTCGTCCAGTGATTTGAGGCTTTCGGGCAGTTCGGGCTCAATTCCTGTGAGGTTGATGATTTCGTCAGGGAACTTTGCAGGATGTGCTGTCTCAAGAGATACTGCCACTGTCTTGTCTTTTGTTTCTTTTCTGTATTTTTCAAGTGCGCACCAGCCGACAGCGCCGTGCGGCTCGATGAGGATTTTGTGTTTTTCATGAGAGGTTTTTATTGTGTCTTTTGTCTCTTTGTCTGTGACTGAGTTAGTATAAATGTCTTTTCTTATTGCTTCCATATACGGCATCCTGTGTATTTTGCCGGTCTCGTCCATGCAGCCGCCGTATAGTGCAACCAGCCTTGCAAGGTTGCTCGGGTGGCCGACATTCATGGCATTTGAGAGGCAGTTTCTTGAGGGGGCTATTTTTTTGTAGTCTCCTGTTTCGAGGAATCGTGGAAATTCGTCGTTTTCGTTTACAGCGGCGATGAATCTCCTGACAGGGAGACCCATCTTTTTTGCAAGGAGACCCCCCATCAGGTTACCGAAGTTGCCTGAGGGGACTGAAAAAACAATCTCTTCACTATCTGCAATTCTTGAGTATGCATAGAAGTAGTAGATGGCCTGGGGAATGAGGCGGCCTATGTTTATGGAGTTTGCGGAGGTCAGGTTGATGTTTTTTAGTTCAGGATCTGAAAATGCCTGCTTGACCATGGCCTGGCAGTCGTCAAATTTGCCGTCGACTGCGATTGATGTTATATTTTTGCCGAGGGTTGTCATCTGTTTTCTCTGCCTTTGTGAAACTTCGTCTTTTGGGTAGAGTATGATCACTTTTATGTTTTTCAGGCTGTAGAATGCGTGCGCGACTGCGCTGCCGGTGTCGCCGGAGGTTGCGGTGAGGATTGTGATATTCTTGTTTTGCTTTTTTGTGAAGTGCTGCATCATTCTTGCCATCATTCTTGCGGCAAAATCTTTGAATGATGCTGTGGGGCCCTGGTCGAGGCGCATTATGTAGTCGTTTGCAGTTATTTTTTCTATTGGGATGTTGAAATTGTATGCGTCTTGTGTGATGTTTTCCAGGGTTTTTTCATCTATTTCGCAGTTGATAATCTTTTTTGCGACGAGAGCGGCTATTTGGGCGTAGCCCATGTGCTTCATGGACTTTATCTCTTCTTTGCTTATGCGCGGTATGGTCTTTGGCATGTAGAGGCCCCTGTCAGGGGCGAGTCCTGTGAGCAGGGCTGTTTCGAAGTTTACCTCGGGGGCCTTAAGATTGGTGCTGTAAAAGGTTGTTTTGTCTGTTGTCATTTCTCTCTAAGAAAGAGTGGGCGGGGAGATATTTAAGTTTTGTTTTCATTGCCATGTTGAATTGTCCAATTGCATCCATGGTGATAGTTTTCAAGGGGTGCGCGGTTTCTGATAACATTGCGACTAAGAGAAAGTTGGCAGGCGAGTGTTACTTAGCAGGATCCATAACTTTTCCCAAAAATAAGATATTTCCTGTGTCTTTTTGTTGTATTATGAATATAAATGGGTGGTCTGCTTTAAACATAGTTGAAAATTCAGCAGAGTTTTCTTTCATTACGACAGCAGTTGCTGCAGCAGCTTCTGTTCCCTCTTCATTTACTTCTACAAATGCCTGATGAATAACATTACTAATAAATAAATCTCTCTTTCCGGTCATTCCGGAAAAGTCTGCTTGCATAGAAAACGCAGTAGGCATCCCCATCTCTGCAAGACTTTGAGCCATAAAATATTTGGTTTCAAATTTGAACCTGGGCAGATAGACGTCTATTTTCCTCTCCTGAAGCATATTTCTCCATTCATTCAATTTTTCCTCATTAAGAGATTGTTCAAGTTTATCTAGAGTATCTTCTTTCGGCAAAAGCACAAGCATCGATAAGTCTTCCCCTTCATAAGGCATTTCGAGTACTTGTAAGTCATCTGTTTCAGCATAATTAAATTTAGCTTTTTCTCCTGTCAGGCTCATCATCTGTGCTTTTACAGTGCTGGCAGGACTTACTCTAAAGTCTGTTTCTCTTGTTTTGCTTTTATCAAACTGCAAGACCCATGTGCCCTTAAAATAAATAGCATTTGTAAGGACTAATCTTGTCATCGAATCAAGAATTCCTGATGGAATTAAGTCTTTAATTTTATCGTTGGTCTGAACTTCAACCCATTTATTTATAGTAACTCTTGATTTTTCGGTTTCTTGAATAAAGTCCAGATTAGTAACTTTTCCACCATAGTATTTTTCTGTAGTGTTAAAATATTCATCCAGGAATTGATAGTCTTTTTGAGCCCATAAAGCATTAGCAGTTGATAGCTGATATTCTTTATCTTTACTATTGATTTCATTATGGATCCTTGCAAAGGCAGGTCTTCTAACATCCGGGTTTTCAGGAAAGTGAAGTACTGACTGCATTTCTTCTGCTGTTTGTCCTCTTGCACCTTCATAAGTCATAGCCAAAGCTGTAGAAATACTATAAGGAGAAAAGAAAATATTAGTGTTTTCGTATTTCGGGTCATCTTTATATTTTGAATAAAGCTCAAATGCAAATTGATTGTTGGCATTTACAACAGAGTTGACTTTTTGGGGGGTTGCCCCGGCATCATCTGCCACCGGCGCAGGTTGTTTCGCACAACCAGAAA
>CBDUVR010000033.1:0-9812 GCA_965370705.1 uncultured archaeon
CACGCGGTGTTCCACTTAGTTTTGTGCCAACTATCACGGAAACACCGGCCATATCGCAGATATTCACAAGGTCCTGGTCCAGTTCTGCGTCCAGCACCACCATCGCGGGTGATTCTACCTGCTTTATTGATGTGGAGAGCTCTTTTACCGGGACACGGCCTGCAAACTGCTTATCGCTGTCGTATATTGCCGCTGCTCTCGTACCTACAAGATCGTTCATCTGCTCTTTGAAAAAGGCCTTATCTTCTGCGGATATTGCTGTTTTTTTCACAATTGTGGGCCTTTTTTGCTCAAAACGCGGGCTCCGGGCGGGACTGCGGGATACCCGGGAGTCTCTGCGCATACTTCTATCAGGGGCTTCTCTTTTTTCAGGCCGTTCCGGTCTTCTGGTGCTTTCGCTTGTGGACGGGCCGATTGGCTTTAGAAATTGCGCCTGCTCTACAGGTACTTTTTCGCGCAGGGCCTTGTAGACTTCTTTTTTTGTCAGTTCTTCAACTTCTTTCCCGAGGGGCGCCCGTGCTACAAAATCGACGTCTACGACTTGTTTTAGCTCTTTCAGTATCAGGTCACCGCCGCGGTCACCGTCTGTGAAGACAGTTACTTCTTTTTCCTTGGCAACCTGGACAATTTCAGGTGCAATGGCTGTACCGCCAACTGCAATTGCATTCTTGACACCATGTTTCAGGAGAGTTATTACATCTGCTCTCCCTTCGCAGAGAATTATGCTGTCTGATGTCGGAACGTCTACTCCTGCTGAAAGTCCTTTGTATTTGATTATTTCCGCGCTTCTTACGGACTGCATCAGCTCTTCTGCGACAATGGCTGTGTCAGGAACCTGGCCCAGAAGATTCGAGAGAAGTCCCTTGGCTCTGTCGATAATGTATTTTCTTTTGACTGTCCTTAAATCTTCAACAGAGTTGACTATAATCTTTGCATTGCATGGGCCTACGCGGTCAATGGTTTCAAGGGAGGCTGCTATGAGTGCGGTCTCTGTGCCGTCAAGTGAAGAGGGAATTATTATTTCCCCGTTGGACTTCCCGGCTTTTGTGATTACATTTACTTCTATTCGCCCTATTCTTCCTGTTCTCTGGAGTTCCCTTAAGTCAAGTTCCGGCCCAAGAAGGCCTTCTGTCTGGCCGAATAGTGCCCCGATCACATCGGGCTTTTCAACAATGCCCTCTGCATCGAAACTTGATTTAACAACATATTTTACTGATGTTTGTGCTAATTTTGCCATAAATATCACCTATTTAGTTTTATGAATTCATGACACTGGCTTTATAAGAAGTATCCGGATTAATAAAGAATTCTTTAGATGTGTTCTGGAATAATCATATCTGTCTGTTACTATGCTTGTTTTTTTCCATATTAAACATCCGTGTGTGATTATAAATATATTAACTCTTTATTGCTCCTAAGACTTCAAATACTTGTTCTTCTGTCATGGATTCTATTTTTATTACTTTATTTTTTGATTTTCTGCCTGAAACAAGTTTAACAGGCTTTTTCAGGATTTTGGTAAACATTTTTATTAGTTCAATATTTGCCTGGTTTTTGTCTGCTTTGTTCTGAAGCTCGACATCAATCCTGCTACTTGAGCACTTTATTTTAAATTCAGGCTGATTCGGTTTTACCCGCACCTCAATACAAACACTGTTTTTCACTGTCTGACCCTGAATCATGAGTGTTAAGCATATTGCCCACACGTAACACATCTCTTCATCAAATAATCCCCTTATTTTCCGGATACTGACGCATGTGGGCTGTCGAGCATTGGGATGTCCTTTTCTCATCATGCGGTTCAAGCACTTTAAAGGGACCCATCAATACCTGATAAGAAGTTGACAGCAATGTTTTATAAAGGTATCTGTGATGGCAGCTGATGTGGGTAATGATTTTGCGCGAGAGATTACAGATTTATGCTGTATTCCCTTACTGCCTCTCAGAACAATCAGGGCACAGCCAGCGCCCGTCAACCTCTACAAGGTCTTCTGCGATGTTGTCGCACTCTTCGCAGCGGCCTTCTATTGTTGTTCTCTCGGGGAGGGTGTCAGGCTCTTTTATTCCCATTTCCTCATTTAAGATATCTGTTATCCCGGGATATATCCTAAGCATATCTCTTACTGTAATGATGCCTACAAGTTCGCCCCTGTCGTCGATAACAGGCAGGCGGGATGCATCATTTGCGAACATTACTCTCGTGGCTTGTGCTATTGTGTCTGTCGGCTTTGCTACGATAAGTTTTGGTGCCATGACGTCCTTTACTTTGATGTCTCTCGAAGATTTGTTTTCTGCAACGACTTTCGAGATGATGTCCTTGTCTGTGAGCATGCCTGCAGCACTTTTTCCGGAGACTACAACAAGGCCGTGTATGTTCCTTTTCCTGAGAATAAGAGATGCTTTCTGTATCGATGCTTCTGAATCAATGACGGCTATGTTTTTTGCCATTATTTCGCTAACCAATACTTTTTCTGGAATATCTATCACCATTCTATCGTTATTTATTAATACTGGAAACCTTAAATTTATATTGGTATTTATGGGGTATAAAAAAGGGTATGCTTTTGAGAGGGAACTTAAGCTTAAACTTGAGGAGGACAGATGGCACGTCATACGGTCAGGTGGGAGCAAGAAACCGGACCTGATTGCAGGAAGGGATGGGAAGGTGCTGATTATTGAGTGCAAGGTTACGAAGAGTAGTAAGATATATCTTGAGAAAGAAGAGGTGAGGCATCTTTCTGAGGTCGCTCTTGCTTTTGGTGCTGAGGCGATTTTTGCTGTGAAGATGGATAACCGCGGATGGAGCCTGATTACGCCTGATTCTTTGAAAGAGACAGGGAAGCATTTTATGGTTGAATTGTAATTTATATAGTTTTGGGGCAAAGAATCTTCTGGTGATTTTTTATGGTGAATTTGAGCAAAGATGTTCTTAAGAAAGAGATTCTTGAGAATAAGCTCGTTGAGAATTGGGAGGATCTGGATGTGCAGCTTACTGCGAACGGGGTTGATTTTCGGATTGCAGCTATTATTGAGGTGAAGGAAGCAGGTGAACTTCGGATCAACAAGGCAGACTGCAGGATGCCTGTGCTTGGTGCTGCGCATGTTATGGAAGGGTTTGAGGATGTTGTTTCCGGCCTTGAGCTTGAGGATGTTGTTGTTGAGCCTCAAGGAAGTCAGGTGAATATTGACAGGCTTAAGCCGTACCTTGTTGTGAGCTGCGAGAAAGTCAATACGAAAGAGAACCTGAATTTCAAGATAGAATGCAGAAGCTCGCTTTTTAGGATTACGCAGTCGGTTCTCGAGACTGCTTTCGGGGAGGCAGGATATAGAGGCGGGCTTACGTTTCTTATGTTTTCTTTGCTTGATACAAAGGTTGACTTAGGGGTCAGGTTTGCGCAGGTTGTGTTTTCCGAGCTTTCGGGGAATGCGCATTATGAGGAGCAGAAGGAGTCGAGCTACCAGGACGGGAAAGTGCTTTGAGTTGCTTGAGAATAATATGTGCGATTCATAAATATCCTCATTCATTTTCTTTCGGGTGAAATTCCACTATTTTGCTGGTTTCGTCAAAACATATTTTAAATTTATCAAAAATATCGACTCTGCCGATAATGTTAAATCCAATACCCAGATACCTTGAAAAACCAATAGTTGCTTCAAATTCTTTGTCTGCAATGATAACTTTTATCTTATGGAGATACACGATTATTTGCGAACCATCACCTACTGTGATATACATTTTTTTACCTTCTTCAAGCTTTATCTCCAAATCTTCCAATATGTCTGAGTGAAAGATTGAATATGCTGCCCCAGAGTCCACATAAGCATCATAACTAACCAACTCTCTGCCTTTAAGTTCAATTTGAACTATTGGGGCCAATTTATCCCTAAATTCAAGGTAGGGATACTTCTTCATAATAAGGTCACCATTTCTTCATCTGTTGGTAGATACGTTATATGTACCTTCTTATCAGGATACTTTGCTTTCGCTTTTTTAAATGCCTCATGACTGGAACTGCTTATACCAACGACTTTCTCATCAACGATAGCCACGTATTTCCCAGGATATTTCTTAGATAAATCCTGTGAATGTTTCTGCAGAAATTTATGCGCATCCATTTTCTTCACCTCAGAATATTATTTTATATTCAACAACAAAAAATCATGAAAATTTTGAGGAATTGGAGCATTTTCAAGTTTTTTTATTGTCGGTTAATACTTTATATGCAATAAAAAATGGTTATAAATTAAGTCTATCCCACATACCCAAACTCTTCGGCATCAGGGTGCAGTTTCTTTGTTTCGCCGGCCTTCTTTATGAAATTATCAACATCTTCTTTTGATACGCTTGGCTTGATTATTTTTAGCGCCTCATCAAAGTGTTTTGCTGTGATTTCCTTGGCATTGATGTTTTCTCTCAGTGCCAGTATTGCTGCTTCTTTGCAGAGGCCTTCTATGTCTGCGCCAACATAGCCTTCTGTCTTGTCCAGAAGTTTCTTGAGTGATACATCTTTTGCAAGCGGCATCTCTTTTGTGTGCACCTTGAATATTTTCTTGCGTGAATCAATGTCAGGTACAGGTATGTAAATATGCCTGTCGAAGCGCCCGTGGCGAAGAAGAGCGGTATCAATAACATCCGGGCGGTTTGTGGCGCCGATTATGACTATCCCGCCAACACTTTCAAGACCGTCCATCTCTGACAGAAGCTGCGTGACTACGCGGTCAGTCACTCCTGAGTCAACATGCCCTCTTTTTGGCGCCAGGGCATCTATCTCGTCGAGGAATATTATTGCCGGTGATACCTGTCGCGCCCTTTTGAACATTTCCCTAATATGCTTTTCGCTTTCACCGACCCATTTGCTGAAGAGTTCGGGGCCTTTTATGGCAATGAAATTTGCTTCAGATTCATTTGCAACTGCTCTTGCAAGAAGTGTTTTCCCGTTGCCGGGCACACCGTAGAGAAGGATGCCTCTTGGCGGCTTGATGCCCATTCTTTTGAATGCTTCAGGATGCTTCAGGGGCCATTCGACCATCTCTCTTAGGTTTTGCTTTACATCTTCAAGCCCGCCCACGTCGTTCCATGTGATTTTCGGTATCTCGACAAGGACTTCCCTCATTGCAGAGGGCTCAACAAACCGTAGTGCGTTCCTGAAGTCATCCATGTTTACAACAAGTGTTTCAATCAGTTTCGGGTCGATTGTCTTTTCCTTGAGATTGATGTTGGGCAGTATCCGCCTCAGCGCGGACATGGCTGCCTCTTTGCATAGTGCTGATAAGTCTGCCCCGACAAAACCGTGTGTTATGTCCGCCATCTTGCTTATTGACACATTCTTGTCAAGGGGCATGTTTCTTGTGTGTATCTGCAGGACTTCTTTTCTTCCCTGCCTGTCGGGAACGCCGATCTCAATTTCGCGGTCGAACCTGCCGGGCCTTCTTAGTGCAGGGTCTATCGCGTTTTCCCTGTTGCTTGCAGCAATGACTATTACCTGACCCCTGCTCTTTAGCCCGTCCATTGAAGCCAGAAGCTGCGCCACCATTCTTCGCTCAACTTCTCCTGTGACCTCTTCCCTTTTCGGTGCTATTGCATCTATCTCGTCGATGAATATTATTGATGGAGCACCTTCTTCTGCATTCTGGAACAGCTCACGAATCTTCTTTTCTGATTCGCCGTACCATTTTGATGTGATTTCCGGGCCGTTCAGGGCAATGAAGTTTACCCCTGCCTCATTTGCAACGACTCTTGCAAGAAGGGTTTTACCTGTGCCGGGGGGACCGAATAGGAGGATGCCTTTCGGCGATTCCACGCCGAGCCGATCGAATAGTTCGGGATGGCGCAGCGGGAGTTCTATCATTTCCCTTACTTTTCTCACTTCCTCGCGCAAGCCGCCGATGTCCTCGTATGTGATTACAGGAAGTTTTCCTTCTTCTTTGACTTCAACAGCCTGGGGCAGCACTTCTAGCTGCGTCATGTCGGTTATTTTTGTGATTCCTTTCGGATTTGTGTTAACAACAGTGAATTTTGTCTCGCTGAAGCCGAGTGAGAACATTTCGTCAAAATCGAAAAACTCGCCAAATGACATCCTCTGCCTTCGTGTTATTGGCGCGATTATGTCTCCTTTTGTCGCTATCCTGTTCATAAGGGCGCGCTTTGCATGTTCGGGGGGCACCTGCAAAATGACTCCTTTTTCTGCGGGCGCAAGAGTGATTTTTTTTGCTTCTGAAACCTCCGCGGGCTTAAGTGTTACTTTTTCGCCAATTGATGTTCCTGCGTTTCTCCTGAGATAACCGTCCATGCGGACGATATTTAAGGAAATGTCAGCAGGGTAAGGGCGAAGTGCTACTGCGCCGGTCTTTCTTTTGCCCTCGATTTCCACAATATCGCCCTCGTGGACGTCAATCTCGTTCATGAGGCGCGTGTCGAAGCGCACTATACCGACGCCTATGTCTGACTGGGCATTGGATGGGATCTCCCCTACTTTCAGCTGGATTTCTTTTTTTGTCAAATTATCAACCCCGTGTTTTTTGCGTGATTGTTCTTATTTGTTTTTCTCTTTATACTTTTTTAATGTTCGCGCTTATATTATGACTGTAATATTTAAAAAAGTTTTATATGGTGCACGGAATAATTCTGGTTTTTGCGCGGCACATGAGTGAAAATAGTCCTGATTTTCGTTCCAGAGAAGCCGCCATCTATAATTATATATAATCTGAGATATAAAGATATAATGAGATTTCCAATTTGTTTGGGAATCATTGTGGAGGTGTTGTGAATGGTTGAGTATGAAAAGGCGATTAAGAGACCGTTTCAGGATATTAAGAAACTGCTTATCGGGGCTATTTTGAGTATCATCCCTATAGTTAATCTTATTGCCAGTGGATATATCATAAAGGCAGCAAAGGGCACGATGGATAAAAAAGATGATTTGCCTGAGTGGGAAGACTGGGGTAATTTGTTTATGACCGGTCTTGTAGTTGCGGTTATTGGGGTTATCTATATGATTCCGGGATTAGCCGCGTTTTTACTTAGTCTTGGAGTAGTACTTTTCAGCACTGTCCCTGAAGCAGCGACAATTTCCTCTATTGTTGCAGCAGGCGGGATTTCGCTTATCCTTGCGTTGATATTAATACCTCTTGCAATGCTTGTTGCGCCGATGGCGATTATGCGCTACGTGGACAAAGGTAATTTTTCTGCAGCTTTTGGTCTTGGAGACATACTTAGAAAAGTGTTTACAGGCAAATATATTGTTGCGTGGATTATTGTGCTTGTCTATTCTATAATGGTTTTTGGAATCACGATGTGGATACCTGTTGTCGGTCCTGCAATTGGCAGCTTTATTGCCGGGGTAACATCGATGACTGTGTTTGCTGAAGTGTATTCTGAATTGTAGAGGAATAACCGGTGTTTTGTGGGCGCTTTTTTCATCGCAACATTAAATATCACAATCAATGAAAAAATGAAAAAGCTTGACACAAAGAGTCATGATTTTTTGCGCTCTCTTTCTTTCTATTTTTTGTAGATGTCGAAATTATAGACTATGGCAGGCATAAATTGTAGCATGTTTATTACAGCCTCATTTTTTCTGCCAGGACACTGAACGCAAGTGGCGCATCATGCTCATTAATCACCAGGAATGTGTCTTCCCTGCAGTCTATTATATGCTGAATGTTTATGCTTTCAGATGCTAAAGATGAAAACAGGAATGCAGCAGTTCCTGGTATTCTCTCGATATCAGTCGGGCTTGTGATGCAAATTATGCTTAATCCATATTTGATGTCCTGGTTGCCTTTTAGTTTTTGAGCATTTTCTTCTGCAATTACGTAAATGTATCCGCTTGGTGTCTTGGACATTGCAATTGGATCTGCAGGATATAATTTCTCTCTCGTGTGAATCAGAGCAACTTTATTTTTGATGTTAAAGGTGGATTTGTTCAACAGCCGTATGACTTCTCGTTCCTGCTTCTGCCTGTTCTTCATTAGTTTCGTCTGGGAGCGCATAAGTGCGGCTTTCACTGCATCAAAGCTCGCATGGTCTGTTTCATGAGATATTTTTCTTGCAAGAGCGCTGAAGTTCACGATGCCCTGCTCTATTGCTTCCTGCACATACGGCTTTTTCCTGATGTAAATCCAGACCTGTTCTGAAATTGTTGGCATTTTTTATCACCTTATGCTCTAATTGTCCCAAATAGGACAAAAAGACGTTGTTTTAGTATAAATGTATCTATAAATTTATATATCTAACCTGCAATATTATCTGGCACCCTGTTCAGGGCCCATAAAATAAGGCATGTTGATTTTATATGAAACATTTGATTACACTTAAAGACATGACAAAGCAAGAGATAGAGGAACTGCTGGACCTTGCCCGGGAAATGAAAAAATGTCCTGAATCGTATGCAGACTGCCTAAAGAACAAGACAATGCTCATGTTCTTTGAAAAACCATCACTGAGAACGCGCGTGTCATTTGAAGCAGGAATGACGCAGCTTGGTGGTCATGCAATATATTATGATACTAAGAGTTCACCCATCGGCAAAGGAGAGACAATTGAAGATACTGCAAAAACAATAAGCAGGTACTGTGACATAATCATTGCAAGGCTATTTTGCCATGAAACAATAGAGACGATTGCCGGGAACTCATCGATTCCTGTAATTAATGCGCTGACTGATTTCAGCCACCCCTGCCAGATCCTGTCAGATTTCCTGACAATAACAGAAAAAAAGGGTGCTCTAAAAGGACTGAAAATAGCATTTCTTGGCGACGGAAACAATAATGTTACTCATTCATTGATATATGGATGCAGGATTTCTGGTATGAATCTGACAGTTGCCTGCCCTGAAGAAGCTATGCCTCAGGAACAGGTAATTGGTACAGATGCGAAAATAAGAATAACGCAGGATGCGGCAGATGCTGTAAAAGATGCAGATGTAATATATACAGAGTCATGGATGAGTTACCATGTTCCAAAAGAACAGGAAGAGGAGCGCATAAAAATGTTCCGGCCATACCAGGTGACAAAGGATATTATGAATTTGGCAAAACCTGATGCGATATTTATGAACTGCCTGCCAGCCAGGCGCGGGTGTGAGCAGACAGCTTGCGTGATTGACGGGCCTAAAAGCGTAGTATTTGACCAGGCAGAGAACCGCCTTCATATGTAGAAAGCAATAGTTTTGAAACTGCTCAATACAGGGAACAAGGGATAAGGTATCTGGAGATGATTTAATGTTGTCAAGTGGTGAATATCAAAGAAGCAGACAAAATTTTGCTTAAGCTGTCTGGAGATTGTGGTGGGAACCCGGAAATTGCACAAAACTACTCCATTAAAACTTACACAAGTTACAATGAAATAGATGCCAGGGAGTTCTGCTCGGTGGTTGAAGATGGATTTGCATGCGAACAGGGCACCAGGAGACTTGTTGATAATTATTCCAATATCGTGAATCTTAAGAAGATTTTCTTAGCTGAAAAGGACGGTGTGTACTTAGGCGCCATTGTAATTGAAGATACAGGACATGGTTTTTCTTACATGGACAAGTTCGTGACAAGAAAAGAGTATCAGAAGAACGGCATTGGAAAAAAGCTGTTCGAAACGGTCTTGAAGGAAGAAAACAAAATGTGCTGGCGCGCCAAATCAGATAATCCTGCGATAGATTTCTACAGGAAAATAGCGCCAGGTTACTTTGAATCCGGTGAATGGCATTGCTTCTGGAAAGAATTGGATAGCACGGAGATTCCAAATGCCATTGGCTACTGCTTATCTAAAGAAGAGACCCTGGTCCGGGTGGCAAAGAAATAGGAATTTCTATCAATTG
>CBDUVR010000034.1:0-9779 GCA_965370705.1 uncultured archaeon
TTGACTATAGTAAATTATATAATATCTGGTTTTCATGAGTTCTGTATGGATGCGCAAATTATTGTGGTGGATTTTGGTTCGCAGTATGCGCACCTGATTGCGCGAAGGGTGCGCGATCTTGGCGTGTTTTCTCAAGTTGTTTCTAATGAGTTGAGTGCAGATGATATCAGGGCAGATTTTCCCGGGCTTAAAGGCATTATATTGTCAGGGGGGCCGGATGATGTTGTTGATAAGGATGCGCCGCAGTGCGACAGGAAGATATTTGAGTTGGATGTGCCTGTCTTGGGTCTTTGCTATGGGCATCACATTATCGGGCATTATCTTGGGGGGACGGTTGGTGTTGGCGCGGGAAGGGAGTATGGGGTTACGAAGCTGAAGGTGTATAAAAAAGGCGGTCTTCTTAAGGGTTTTGGCTCTGTTGAGAATGTGTGGATGAACCATGGGAATTCTGTTACTGCACTTCCATCGGGTTTTGAAGTTGCTGCGAGGACAGATAATTGTGTTGCTGTTATTCAAAACAAGAGTAGGAAAATTTACGGAGTCCAGTTCCATCCTGAGGTTACGCATACGAAAAAGGGAAAGGTGCTTTTTTCGAATTTTGTTTTTGGTATTTGCTCTGCTAAGAAAGACTGGAACATGGAGCGCTTTATCGGGGATGAGATTGAGAAGATAAAGGGGCAGGTTGGCGGCCGGCGGGCGATTATCGGGCTTTCAGGTGGTGTTGATTCTTCTGTTGCAGCTGTTTTGATGACCAGGGCGATCGGGAAGAAGCTGACTGCGGTGTTTGTTGATACTGGCTTTATGAGGCTTGGTGAGCCAGAGTTTATCAGGGATACTTTTTCTCATTGGGATATGAAACTTAAGATGGTTGATGCCAGGAAGAAGTTTTATGATGCTTTGTCAGGAGTTGTGGAGCCTGAGGAGAAAAGGAAGATTATTGGCGGGCTTTTTATCAAGGTATTTAATGAGGTTGCGTCGGCTGAGAAGGCGGATGTCCTTGTGCAAGGGACTATTTATCCGGACAGGATTGAAAGTGGCGGGAGCAAGAATTCGTCTGTTATCAAGTCGCATCATAATGTCGGCGGTCTGCCGAAGGGTATGAAGCTTGAGTTGTGCGAGCCGCTGCGGGACCTGTATAAGGATGAGGTGAGGATTGTTGCGAAGAAGCTTGGCCTTCCTGACGGGCTTGTTTTGAGGCACCCGTTTCCCGGGCCGGGGCTTGCTATAAGGATTCTTGGTGAGTGCACGCGGGAGGATGTCAGGATTGTGCAGAGGGCGAATTATATTGTCCTTGACGAGCTTGAGAAGGCAGGTGAGTATGATAATGTCTGGCAGGCTTTTGCTGTTCTTTTGCCTGTGAAGTCTGTCGGGGTGCAGGGGGATGCAAGGAGTTATAAGAGGGTTGTTGCTGTCAGGTTTGTGAATTCTGTTGATGCGATGAGCGCTAGTTTTTCAAGGGTTCCGTATGATTTGCTTGAGGGGATTTCTACAAGGATTACTAATGAGATTCGCGAAGTGAACCGGGTTGTGTATGATATTACTAATAAGCCGCCCGGGACTATTGAGTGGGAATGAGGTCAGGCGCTGGCAGGATTGATGTTGTATTCGGGGTACGCCCGGTTTACCTCACCTTTACTAGCAGTTCGACGAATGTTGTCCTCTACAACATCTCCGCCGACATATCCCAATACAGTGAGAAGGGATGTATAAAAAGTGCTAAGTCCATAGGTGCATGCTGCAACATATGTCAAAACAGCACCAAATAATCCGCCTAATACCATATTACTATCAAGAAATATCAACTTTAAATTAGTTCTGGTTGTCTGGTATGAAAGCTAAATTCAGTAAAAGAGGTTTACTGTGTCGCCGGACTCTTACTTTTGAATGACTCCATGAGCTTTGCCTGGATCTCGGTCAGGTGCGTTTTTAGGATGGATTCCTGCTTTTCAAAGGACTTCATGCGCACTTCTATTGTTTCCTTTTGCGTGGCAAGGTCGTTTTTTACCTGGGTTTTTTCTGATTTTATGAGTATCATGCCTGCTGCCTTGAAGATGTCGCCTTTTGCTGTTTTCAGTTCATCTTCTGCTTTCTGGATTTCTGCAAGCTGCATGCGGTACTGCTCTTTCTGCATCATGAGCATCTGCAGCTGCTGCTGAAGCTGCTGGTATTGCATTGTAATATTATCTTGCTGTGTCATTTTTTATCACTGAGCTTTATTGTGTCTTCAATGAGCTTTATCTGGCGCAGAATAGTATTTACTGCTGCCCTGAGCGATGTTGTGTCCTGTGATTCTATATCTATCTTCAGGCACTCTTTTGATGTTATTGTTATTTTTGCACGGTCTGTTGAGATTGTATCAGGTGCCAGTGCTTTGCGTATCAGGTCGTTTTCGTGTTTTTGCCTGTGTATCTCTATTGTTGATTTGAGCATCTAGATGCACTTGATTGTTTTCGTTACAGGCGGAGTGGTCTTTACCAGGATGCGACCTGAGCATTTTGGGCAAAAGAGGTTTGGCAGTATTTTCTTTATATCTATTTTTTCACCGCATTCATAGCAAATGTACATGTGTATCACATATTATTCTATTTTTTATCGTATATAAAGTATATACAAGCGATAAAATCTGCGGAAATTCACTGTAATTTGTGCATTTCCTGTACCCTTCATCTATGCAATTGTTGCGAAGGGAAGCTTGAAAATACTCATATTCCTCGAAATTTTCATGATTTTTGATTATTATCGGCAGAGGCGGATTTCACTTTTGTTATCTGCCTTATGAGCTTTGCTGCAGGACTTTCGGGTGAATATGCACCGCCGGCAATTTTTGTTTTGCATGAGCGGCATACCCAGATGCCTTTCGAGCTTCTTTTCAGGGATTTTTTCATGCAGCTCGGGCATAGGTGCTTTGCGCGCGATACGCTTTCAACTGCTGCAACTTTCGCGCGGGTCTTGGTCCCGTATCTTGCACTGAATCTTCCTGCAGTTCCGACTTTTTTTGTAATTATTATCACCATTTGATTGTGTTATATTTAGGGATGCTATATTTTTATAAAGATTTATCTTTATTCCCGAGTGGGTATAATACCCCGCAGCTTGCTGCGATTGGGATGCAGTCAAAGCCAGACATTATCGTATCGCTTTGTCGCATACGTCAATATTGGTGCAGTATTTGCTGTGAGTATAACGGATTTCAGGCGATTTTTTTTATTTGAAGTGTTTTGCTCTTAGTTTTTTTGATGCAACTTGCGCAAGTTTTATCATTTCGATGGTCTGTTTTTTTGTAAGCCCTTCTGTGCCTCCTTTTTGCAGTGAGCTTATTGTACCGTCGTCGTTTGCCCCGATGGTGAGCCGCGAATCCAATGCTTCTTCTTCGCTTGCTGTCGCGTCGAGGATGTATTTATTGCCGTATTGCCTGACGGTAATTGATATTGGCGTGCCTTTGAGAGGGAGTCTGCCTTCCAGGTGGTCGTGGTCGATTTCGTCTTCACCTTTGATTGCAGGCATTTTTGCATCTTTCAGGGCCGCGATTGCAGCCAGCCCGCAGGCGTCGAACAGGTTTCCGTCGTGGTCTGTTACGAATATGTCAACGAATACCATCCAGACTTTTTCTTTCGGCCTTATGCATAGTTTTTTGAAGTCAATGCATTTTGATTCCCTGATAGCCCGGTCTACTACGCGCCCCAGTACTATTTCGTCTTCTCTCGGCGGGCCGCTTTCAAATTCAGGTGCACCCATAGGAAGATATTCTGCTGATGTTGTCATCACGCCTTCTTCCGGTGTGTCCGGGTAGGGATCTGCAAGGCCCATTTTTATGCCTGCAATTACTGTTGTTTTGCCGATGCTCACTTTTGCAGAGCCTTCTGCTTTTGAGCTGATGCCTGTCTCAATCGTGATTTCACGGAACTCATCGAGTTTTCTTGAGTCCATTCTTTTATCTTTTAGTATGTTTTCCAATATGTAATTTTTGGTTAGTTTGAGTGTCATAGTGTATACCTCCGGGTAATTATGAGCTGTATTTTTCAAGAAGCGCCTTTTTCTGCGCTCCGTATATCTTTTTGCAGCCGACTTCTGCTATGGTTATTATTTTTTCAATGTCTTCAGTGGACACTATTCCATCCATCTGCAGGAGGGTTATTTTTCCTGCCCGCGGCATCATGGCCATCGGCAGGTCAACTGCATCTTCTGCGTCTTCCTCTTCTTTTGTCATGTCAAGCAGCAGTTCTTTGTTGGCGCGCCCGGCTGCTACAGATGTTACAAGGTCGCGCATCGGGATTCCTGCATCTGCAATGGCAAGTGATGCTGCGTTGATTGCCGCTGCTCTTGTCCCGGCATCTGCCTGGACTATTTCCATATCCACATCTATTGCTGTTTTCGGGAACTCTTCAAGGAATAACGCAGGCTCCAGTGCTTCTGTTATGACTTTTCCCAATTCTGTGGATCTCCTGTCGTATCCCTGCCTTTTCCTGTCGCTTACTGAAAACGGGAGCATGTTGTACCTGCATCGCAGGACGCTTTTTGTTGCGTCTTCCTGGTGCCTTGGGTGGATTTGCCTCGGACCATATACGGCTGCCACTACTTTTGTCAGTCCGAATTCGACCTGTGCGGAGCCATCTGCACGCTTTATAACACCAGCTTTCATTTTCATTGG
The DNA here is from genome assembly GCA_965370705.1 of uncultured archaeon. Taxonomy (GTDB): domain Archaea; phylum EX4484-52; class EX4484-52; order EX4484-52; family B79-G9; genus B79-G9. Next base: position 4,649 of record CBDUVR010000034.1, read on the forward strand.
TCTTAGCTCATCCAGTTTCCTGTTGTCTGGTCTCTCTTTTTTTGTCATATGTTTCACCTGCGAAGTATATTATTGTTTGTTATTCTTTTTCTTTTGGTTTTCCTAATGTTTTGTCAAGCATGTCACTGATCCTGTCTGTGAGACCTTGAGTGTGTGAGTGTTCCTCGACCATTTCGATGGCCTGGAGCGCGACATTATCATGTTCGCCTTTTACCCAGACCCTGCCGTTCTGGCCTACAGACATGAACGAGTCTGTTCTTTGCTTGATTAGATTTATCATTGATCCTGCTTTGCCTATGAGGCGCGGAACTTTCGATGGTGTCAATTCTGTTACGAACCCGCCGGTCAGTTTTCTTGCTTTCGGGTCTTTCATTGACAGGGTGATGTATTTTGTTTTTGAGACATCATTGACTTTTGCGAAAATTATGTCTCCGACAGCATAGTATCTTGAGAGGTCTGCGTCGCGCTCAATGTATCCATTGACTTCGGATATGGGCAGGTTTGCCTCGTACGGGCCGGATATGTCGACTGACCAGTTGCTGAAGTTGATTCCGCTTATTTCCCCGATAATGTAGTCCCTTCTCTGGGGAATGTAAACACCGCTTAAGGGGGTGACGGAAATCACGCGACTGTCGGTTCTTGCAATGCCAAGAACTTTCGAGATGATGTTTTTGTTTTCCCTGAATGTGCCTGTCCCGGGGAGCATGTCCATGCTTTCTTTTAATATGTCTCCTGGCACAACTATTTTTGCGGGTTCTCTCGGGAGTGTCTTGCTTTCTATTGTTTTTTCTTTATCCATTTTCTCACCTTTAATTATTATCTTTTGGCTCAAGTATCTTGCTTTCGTTTTCACCATGGGTTATTGAATTCACTTCACTGAACAGCTCGTCCTGCATGCCTGCCGGAATTTCTATTTGTGCGAACCAGTATTGCCCGGACCATTCTTCTTTTAATATGCTGCCTGTCCTTGCGATGGCGGTTCTTGTTGTTCCTGCGTATTTTACCGGTATCCTGAATGCCACCACTTTGTTTTCGAAACTTAGGGGGAGCAGGGGGCGCAGTTGTTTTATTATGTCTTTTATCTGGTCTTCTGCCCTTGTCAGCGGGTCAATCCTGACTTTCGCCTGCTCAAGTGCGTTTTCGATTCTTTGCGGGGGGTGCGGCAGTTTTGTTTTTGGGTCTACGGCATGCTTTGAGATGTATGATATTATTTTGTTTTTCTTTTTTTCATGTGCTTCTCTTCTTTGTTCTGTGGTCAGCTGTATTTCCCCGTGTTTTATTATACGTTCTGCAATCTTTAGGATGTCACTGGTTTTGAATACTTCAAGAAGCAAGTCTTCTTTAGCGCGTTCGGCTTTGCCCAGGTTTGTGAAGATATCGTCGCCGATCAGGATGTCCCTTATCTGGATGGTCTTGTCTTCTTTGTATTTTTGGACTTTTTCCGAATCGAGAAGAATCTCGAATTTGTGGTTGCTGTGTGTGTACCGTGCAATTACTTCTTTTGTCGTGCCTGTCATGCTTTTATCCCTAGATTTTTTAATTTTTCTGTGCTGTATTCTGTATAACTCTTTTTTGTGATAACATGGATTACCAGTTCTTCAAGCGTGATTTTACCTTCTTTTTTGAATGCATCACAGATGAGCTGGACTGCTTCTTTATCGCTCATGTCTTTCTTGTATTTTTTTTCGAATAGCTCGTTTATCTTGTCAGCGGATTTGCCGATTGCTTTTGCTTTGCATTCAAGGAGGAGCCCGGAAGGGTCTGTTTCAAATAGTTTTCCTTCGTCGTTTATCCCACCTATTAAAAATGATACTCCGTATGGCCTTACGCCAGCGTACTGGGTGAATACCTGCTGCCTGTCTGCGATGTAGCGTGCCATTGTGGAGATGGATATATCTTCATCGTAAATCATCTTGTTTTGCTGGGCCTTTACTCTTGCGCTGTCTACAAGTACTCTCGCATCAGCGACGAGCCCTGATGTGGCTGCTGCAATGTGGCCATCCAGCTTAAATATTTTTTCGCCTGGCTTTACCAGTGCTGATTCTCTTTTTTTGACACCAAAAATGACGCCGTCCCTGAATGTTACTCCAAGTGCCGTTGCCCCGCGCCTTACTGCTTCTCTTGCGTATTCCACCTGGAACAGCCTGCCGTCAGGAGAGAAGACCACTATTGCTCTGTCATAACCCATGCTTTCTGGCATCATTTCCATTTTATCACCACTTTTTGTATATTACGAATCGTCATATTTGGGCATGTCTGGACGGAATTGTGAACTGTCCCGGAAACTGTCCGAAGTTGCTGAGCCCCTGCTTGTTAGAAGTTTAAAGTCTATCCATGTATCTTCTATGTTATTTATATTTTATGCTATTTCTTTTTAAATATTTGTATTGCTTTTTGGGAATCAGCTGGAATCAGATAGTTCCTCTTTGATTGATTCGAGCAGCCTGGTGCCTCTTTTGATGTGACGGGCTGCCTCGTGTTTGCTGCCTGCGCGCATCAGTTCTTTTGCCTGGTCTATTTCCAGTGATATCTGGTCTATTTTGTTGTTTGCATCCATAACCAGCACAGTGTCTTTTGAGTCCAGAAGGGGTTTTATCTCTGATATGCTTTTCAGGAGCCTGCTTATTTCTTTGTCTATATCAAGGTGATGGTGATGTTCTGGTTCATTTGTGTGTGGTTTGATTGTTTCTGTGATGTGGATGGGGAGCGGAGATTCTGTTTTTGGTGCTCTTTGGGATAGCTTTTTTCTGTTTGATATTATTAGCAGAGTTGCCAGTGTCAGGACTATTAGTGTTGTGATAATGTATATGAGGCATATATTTAGTATCCTGTGGGGTATTATAGGACACTGAACGATTTCCTGCGGTTCTGCTTTCGGCTCTGCCTGGCTGGTTAGTTTTAGTGCTTCTGCTGCCAGCAGTTTTGCTTTTGCGTAGTCTTTGCTGTCAAATGCTTTTTTTGCTTCATCCAGTTTTTCTATGGCTGCTTTCAGGTCGTATTTGTCTTTAAGTGATTGTATTTTGTGTTCCGCGCCTGAGATCAGCTCCTGCGCCTCTTGTTTTAGTGTGGTGCCCTCTTCCGGAGCGATTTGATCTTCTCTGGGTTCCTCCTCTTCTTTTTTGGGTTCTGCTTGTTGTTCCGGTTCTTCTTCTTCATCTTCTGTTTGCGGGGGGATTATTGCGCCGCCGGTGATTGAGCCCCCTCCAGGTGTGCCGCCGCCGATGTCACCGGATGCGCTTGTAGTGAAACTGTGCGGTCCTGTTGTGTTGCAGTTGTCTTCAAGGTCGCAGGATGTGATGTTGTAATAGTATGTTGTGCTGCTTGAGAGACCTGTTATGCTGATGGAGTGTTGGGTTGCGTTTTCTGTTGCGTTTTTGTATGTGCCGAGGGAGGTTGTTGTGCTGTAGTTGATTCTTGCATCTGTTTTTTCGTCTGTGGTCCAGGTGATTGTTGCGCTGGTTATGGTTTTGCTTACAGAGGGGGTGGACATTGCTGGTTTGATATTGTCAATGACAGTGAATGTTTTGTTTGTGGTGTTCTCGTTGTTGTTTGAATCTTTGCATGTTATGTTGATAGTGTAGTCGCTGTTTGGCAGGAATGCGCTTATTGTTTTTGTGAAGTGTTTTGCATCTGTTTTTGTCATGGCGATGTTTGTTAGCGCACTGTAGTTCAGGCTGTAGTTGCAGGCGCTTGTGTCCTCTGTTACTGTCAGGTTTATGCCAATGTCAAAGCCGTTTGTCTCAGTGCCTGAAGGTGTGTCTATTGCTATTTGCGGGGCAATTGTGTCGTTTCCAAGGATGACTGATGAGAAGTGCGGGACATGGACTGTGATGTTTGTCAGTTTGTCGATGTAGCATGCTGTGCCGTTGAATGCGCTGTTTATGCATGCCCCTATTCTGGTGCAGGAGTCTGTGTTGTCGTCACTGCAGTACATGATTTCTGTATAGGCAGATGAATTGTATGGTGTGAAGGTTGCGCTTCCGTTATATTCTGTGTTCTCAAGGAAGCTATCAAGCCCTGAAAAGTATATCATCTTGCTTACATTTGTGCCGATTTCAATTATTTCGTCACTTATGGTGCTGTTTGTCGTGTTCATTGTGAATGATTCAGACCACGCAGCGGAGAGACCATAGAAGTTCTCAAGTGACACGATTGTGTCTGTTGTGTTCAGTGTCATGTTAAGGATTTCATTTAGCCATGCTGTCGCATTTGTGGTTATGTCACCGGACGTGTTGGCAGTTATATTAATATCTGCACCTGTTGTGTCTTCAAGTGATTGTGTATAATTGCTCATGTTGAAGGCAGTATTGTACCTTATATGTATTGTCTTCTGCCTTAAGTTGCCTACTGAGTCGTTTGCATATACATACAATGTATGCCTGCCTGCTGTGTCTGTGAAGTTTATCGTGAGGTTGTCGTTAAGTACTGAGTTGTTTAGTGTTTCATGGATGCTGTCGATTGTGTACCATGTAGCATTCGCAAGCTCATCCAAACTATAATTCAGTTCTGTGCTGTTTGTTGTTGTCTCGGTTGAGTTTGTCGGCAGGTTTATTGTGAGTTCTGGCGCAGTGGTGTCTTTTATATATACATATTGAGTTTGGTTGATGTTTCCTGCGAAGTCTTCTGCGTATGCATCAATGCTGTTTGTACCTTCTGCCAGGCTTGTTAGAGGGATAGTTGATGATGTGACATTCGCTGAGCCGCTGGCTGAGTATTTTACGGTCGCAATGCCTGTGCCTGTGTCTGCGGCGTTGAGTGTTATGTCTGTGTTTGTTGTTGAGTGGTTTGCGGGTGTGGGGGTGTTGAAAGTTGGAGGGGTTATGTCTATCGTAAATGTGCGCTCTGTTGTGTTTGCCATGTTGCCTGCTGTGTCGTTGCAGAAGAACTGAACTGTGTGCTGCGTTTCTGTCATGGTTGAGTTTGTGTGTCCCCATATTTCTGCGGTGCTGGTCATGGTTGCGTTTGGTGCGCCGTCTAGAGAATATCCGCACCCTGAGCCGGGTTCGTTTAGTGTTGTGTTGAATGATATTGTTTGTGTTGAGTAGTTTGATTGTGTGCCTGGGGAGAGTATTGTTATTACAGGAGATGATGCATCTACTGTCAATGTTCTTGTCTCTGAACTGTTTGCAAC
>CBDUVR010000035.1:0-9722 GCA_965370705.1 uncultured archaeon
ACATATATTCATCTATTAGTTTTTATTGATGATTCTGATGGGTTCCTGGAAGAATAAACATTTCGATGCGGTTATCATAGGTGGCGGCGTATCCGGCCTGACATGCGCGTATGAGTTAGCGAAGAGCCGCAAGAGTGTTATTGTTCTTGAGAAGAGAAGAGTTCCCGGCGGAGCGTTGAGGTCTTATGATGCCGGTAGCTATTTTATCGAAGCTTTTTATCATCATGTTTTTTCAGGTGATGTGAATTTTTTGCAGCTTGCAGAGGAGTTAGGGATTTCTGATAAAGTTGAGTGGAGTTATCCATGGACTGCTTTTTATGACCGTGGTGTTTTTCATAATCTTACGAAACCTCTTGATATTTTGGGTTTTTCGATGCTTTCTTTTTTGGATAAGGTTTCTCTTGCGAGGCTGATGATTGCTTTGAAGTTTGCTGGCAATCTTTCGAGACTTGATAGGGTTCCTCTGAAGGAGTGGATAGTCAGGAATGGCAGTGCGGGGGTTTATGATAGGTTTTTCAGGCCGATGCTTGTAAGTAAGTACGGCTCTAATCTTGATGAGATTTCTGCTGCGTGGTTTGTTGAGAGAATGCGTCTCAGGGCTAACAGGGGATTTAAGGGCGAGTGCCTTGGTTATGTTGCGGGAGGATTTCATGAGGTTGTTGAGCGTCTTTCTAAGGGTATCAAGGAGATGGGGGGCGTGATGGAGACTGGTGTTCGTGTGGAGCGTATTCTCGTTGATGGCTGTAAGGCAAAGGGTGTTTTGTATGATGGGAAAAGTGTTGGTGCGAATGTTGTTTATAGTACGATTGATCCACATGAACTGGTTAAACTTTCGGATTTTGGTGATGATTTTAGTTCCCGTGTTGATAATCTTGAGTGCCAGGGTGCTTTGTGTGTGCTTCTTGGGCTTAAGGGGAAGAAGCTCAGTGATTATTACTGGTCAAATATTATGGATGGTGATATTCCTTTCGGGGCGTTGATTGAGCATACTAATTTTCAGGCTTTTTCGCGGTATAATGAGCGCGTGGTATATCTTGCAAGTTATCCTGATAAGGATTCCAAGCTGTGGAGAATGCCGGAGGCGAAGGTTTATGGGTTATATTTTGATGCGTTGAAAAGGATGTTTCCTGATTTGAGTGAAGGTGACGTTTGCTGGTGGAAGGTTTACCGAGATGAGTATGCTGGGTTAGTGTATAAGTTGGGTTCGATGCGAAATATGCCTGATTACAAGACGCCTATTGCTAATGTTTTTGTTGGGGGAATGTTTAATAGTTATCCTGAGAGGAGTATTGAGCTGTCTGTGAAGAAGGGGATGGAATGTGCGGAACTGATGGTTGGTATGCTGGACTAGGTGTATGTTATATGTGTACAGTTGATTCTAGATTGTGATGCTTTTGCTGTAAAGGATTAATAATACGAGTGCGAGCCATAAGCTTAAGCACGTCAGTATACCCTTATCTTTGAATATCATTTCTGTTTCACCGCCGAAGTTTTTTGCGTGGATGAGGAGCATGTATCTGAAGATGCCGTATACTGCGAGGGGTATTGTTGCCATCAGGTATATGTTGTCTGCGAGGAAACTGTATAGAGTATAGGACATTATTAGTGCACTTGTTGTGATGGTAATCATCTGGTCGAGCAGTTCGGTTGAGTATTTTTCGAGGATTTTTCTGTGGTTTTTTGCGCCTTTGCCTAGCAGGACCAGTTCGTGTCTTCTTTTTGCGAGTGCGAGGAATAGTGCGAGAAGGAATGTGCAGATTATGAGCCAGGGGGATATGAAGACGCTTATTGCCAGGCATCCTGCGATTGCTCTTATGATAAATTGGATGGAGATTGCGAGGATGTCGAGGAGTATTATTTTTTTCAGGTAGAAGGTGTATGCGTTGTGTAGGATGAAGAAGGTTAGTGATGCTATGAAGAATGAGGAGTTTATGGTGTAGGACCATGCTAAGGATGTTGTTAGCAAGATTATGGCGGTCAGGAGTGCTGTGTGTTTGTTCAGGGTGCCTGATGCGATGGGTCTTTTGCATTTTTTTGGGTGCAATATGTCTTTTTTCCTGTCCGCTATGTCGTTGATTATGTAGCCGCTTCCTGAGAGCATGCAGAATATTATGAATGCGGAGGTTATGTCTTGCCACATGGATTGGTTGAGAAGGTTTTTTGAGAATATTATACCTATGAAGATGATTAGGTTTTTGTACCATTGTTTTGGACGGAGGGATGTTGTTAGTTCTTTTAGCATTTTATCATCCCGTTGATTTGTATTGTGTTTTTATTCTGTTTATGGGTCTGGATTCTTTATTGCAGTTCCCCCTTGGTGTTTTGTGGAGTCCATCCTCGAACCCCCCCACCCGATTTTTGGTATGTTTCCGGAAAGGGCTTGTTCTGTTTGGTTTCTAGTAGGGGTCCCAGTTTTTTACTGTTTTGTATTTTGGGTATTGGCCGTGTTTGTATTTTTCGAAGAGGTGTCCCCATTCTGTTTTGTTGAAGTTGTCTATGTTTTTTTTGCCTATGATGTTGTACCATAGTTTGTCGTGGTAGAATTCGGAGGCGAAGATGAATGTCCGGAATACTGGTGAGTAGAATAGCAGGTGGTGGAGCCATTTTATGTCTTGAGTCTTTTTTCTTAGGATCTGGTCCCATTGGATTACCGGGCTTTTTTTGACGTAGAATTTGAAGTTCAGTTTTTTGAATTCGTTTCTGCTGATCCCGAGTATTTCGATTTGATCTGTGTCTCCGATTCCCAGGCCCCTATCATGTGCTGTTTTGATGTAGTCTATTTTCATGGGGTCAAAGCCCATTATTTTGGATGATATTGCGTCGATTGCGACCTGATCGTCGCCTGCAAGGAGTATGTTGCCGATGTAGGGGGTCATTGTTCTTGGGCCTGCTCCGTTTCCACAGACGGTGCCGTCTGTTACTGCGAATATGCCTTTGTGGATTTCTTTCTGGATTGCCAGAAGGTCTACGAGTATTTCGTGTATTTTTTTGTGGGCATGGTGCCTGTATTTTGGTATGAGACCGCCAAAGGCGTTTTTCATTGTGCCGGTTGTTGTTGTGTGGCCGTGGGTCTTGATAGTGGGAAGGTGTATTATGTTGCTTTTTTTGAATATTTTCGGGATTAGTATTTCTTCGAATATGTCGTTCATGGCGAGCATTTCTGCTTTTGGCTTGTAGTGGACCCATTTGACGTCTGTCAGGGGTTGGTATTTTACTTTGTGTTTTTTCATGACAGGCAGCCATTTGTTGTAGTAGGCGCCTTTCCATGGATGGGTTACGACGGTTTGATTCTCAACGCACAGGATGTCGTTATAGTTGTCTTCTTTTAGTGTTTTCAGGACACCTTCGAGCTGCCAGGGAGGGGTTGAGCATGATGGGTAGTATAGGGTCCATGACAGGTTTATTTTTATTATTGTTTTGTTTTTTTTTGGTAAGATTTTGTTGTATTGTGCGAGGTGCATCAGGCGGTTATAGTCGTCGAGCACTGTTTTTGGGGTGGTTTTGAGGATTGCTATTTTTGATGTGGACATTTTTTTGCACCTTCTGTTTCATTTGGTGGGTATGTTTTTAATGTTTTTGTGTTATAAGACTTATGATTTCTGTTCCATCTGAGTGATTGGATGGAGTGGTGACTGGCGGCGGAGAGTGTTTTCCCCTTGGTGTTTTGGGCTATCTGTCCTCGATTCCACCATTTTTCTTTTATTTTTCTTTTACATGATACTTTTTTCTGAATAAGAGGTATATGCAGAGGCCCATGAGTGCGCCATACCACAGGGTTCCGAGCCTTACAATAATTGCTATGCCTGCTGATGTGGTCTGAGGAATGCCGTAGAGTTGGAGGAAGCCAAGGATTGTTGCTTCTGCGACACCCAGACCGCCAGGGATCATGCTTATTGCGCCGGCCAGAGAAGCAAAGCTGAATATGAATGTCGCAAGTATTATGTTTATTGATTGCTGGAAGCCGAGGACGACAAGGTACATGCCGAGACATTCAAAAAACCAGGCGAATGCGCTTAAGAGTGACATTATTATCAGGTCCTTTGGAGTCGTTATTTTTTGGAATGTTTTATGCATTGTCCTGATGTTTTCTGCGTATTTTTCCATTTTTGTTTCCAGTGTTGATATTATTTTGTTCGATATTCTTTTGGATTTTATTGAGGTGAAGAATATCAGTGTAAGCAAGGCGAATATCAATATCAGGTCTGTGCTTTGCTTGTAGTATAGAATGCCAAAGAGAGATAGTATTACTAACCCGAGAACATCTGTGATGCGTTCAACTATTACTACAGGTATTGTTTTGCTTAGTTCAACCCCTTTTATGTCTTTTATCAGCCATGCTTTCCATATTTCGCCCATTTTTCCCGGGGTTATGATCATTGAGAGGCCGCTGAAAAATACAAACAGGTTTTCTTTGAGGTTTAGATGAATTCCTGCCTTTTTCAGACAGAAGTCCCATTTTATGTATCTTAAGAGGTAATTTACAGTGGTTAGGGCGAATAGGATGAAGAGGTATGGCCAGTAGAATTCTTTCATTGCCTGTGTGAGCTTTTCAAGGTCAGCGTATATGCCTATTATCAGGTATATTATTACGGAGGCGAGAATGATGCTCCATAATTTGCTTGTTTTTTTCATGGTTATGACACTTCTTGTGATATTGTCACCATCTACCGAAGCTGAGACCATGATGGAAAAGTGATGTCTTTTTGAGAGTGATTGTCACTGGTTCGTCGTATGCGTAGCATTTTTGGTCTATGCAGTAGCGCTCGTTTTCTGTCGTTATTGTGCCGTGTTTTTGCTCGTACCCGATCTTGAATATGTAGTAGTTATGTGTTGCGCCTGGCATGAGTATGATTTTTGTGCCGTCTGGTCTTGAGCGGTACTGACGGGGGATTACAGATGGGTCTGTCTGTATTCTTACCCCATTCAGTGGGTTGCTGTCAGCATCCTGGAATTTTATTTCGATTATTTTTGCGTCGCCGATTGCTGTTTTCATAGCATTATCCAGTGCTGTGTGGTTTACTTTGTATATAAGGATGTGCGGGTTTTTGTAGATGTCTTTTTCTTTGTCCTTTACTGCTTCTTCGGCGTTACCGATGCATGCTTCTCTTGTTTCGAGGTGGAACAGGGGCTCATCAAGTTTGTCCTTTTTGTTGTCAAAGACTATGTAGTAGTCGGGGCGGTAGAGGATTGAGTTCATGGGTGCGTACTGGTCCAGTGGAGGTGGGCCTGACCATTCGTAGAAGCCGTCCATGTATGCTTTGAACCGGGCGTAGTGGTAGTTGTGGACTACAATCATGCTGTCTTTTGTTGTGTGGGTCCTGAGATAGTCCAGTGCTTCGCAGTCTTCGAATGTCTGGCTGCTTTTGTAGCGGGCGTGAACTATCGGGGCAGTCTGGATCAAGAGTAGGATAATGACTATTGAGATTACCTGTTTTTCGTTTAGTTTAAAGTGTTTTATTAGTTTTGGCATATAAAGTAGTGAGAATAGTATTGCAAAGGGTGCTAGTTGTACTATGAACCTGTCACATTTCGTCCCATAGATTGTAAAAAATATGAATGATGTGAAGAATGTTATCAGGAGATAATTGGCGATGGTTTTCTCTTCTTCTTCTTTTTTTATGTGGTACCATAGTGCGAATATGAAGAGAATTGCTATGGGAATTGAGAAATATTTGTGGAAGTTAATTATGTAGTCGAGGTATGTTGTCAGAGGCGGTATGGTTCTATTGTTGCCTGAACCATCGAACAATGCCCAGTTTGTTTTTCCGAAAAATTCGTCTCCGAATATGGATGATGTTGAGGGTGCATTGTTTATGGATAAGTAGTATGAGTATGGTTCGAATATGATGTATGCGAGTGCAAATGCGATTATTGTATATTTCAGGTGTTTTATTGCGTTTCTTTTTGATTGGAGCTTTCCTGATGTTATTTTTATGTCTTTTCTGTGCGTGTAGATGTATTGTATTATTGTTGTCGGTACGAGGAGTATGAAGTGGGCTTTTGTGAGCATACCGAGTCCGAGGGTTATGCCGGTTAGCAGCGCATATATTCTTTTGCCTGTTGCCAGATATTTTGTGTAAAAGATGAAGTAGAGTATGAAACCAAGGACTATCATTAGTTCCATGCCGAAAAAGCTTGTTTGATTTATGAAGTTCGGGTTTAGTCCGAGGAGGATTATGGCGAGTATTGGATATATGTTTTTTTTGAGTATATTTTGTGATAGAAACCACATTGCGATGAGGGACAGGATCGCAAATGTTGTTGTGAATAGGACGATTGTAGTGTCGTTTATTGCCGGGAGTGTTGATGCGGTGAGTGGCAGCAGAGGAGGGTGTTTGTAGTACGGGACTTCAAAATAGGTGTATCCTTTGCCGTCTTTGAGGTTTTCTGCAAGCTGCATGTGGCGCCATTCGTCGTAGCCGGTGAGGTGGGGACCTATTGTGAGATAGATTATTGTGAAAGTAATAATCAGCATAGTTGCTGTTATGGCGGAGGTATGATGGGCTATTGATATTGATTCTTTTTTTTTGGGGATTGATTCGCATTGTTTTTGGTTGCTGTTGTTTTTACTTTTGTGTTTTCTTTTTTTCATAGTATTCCCGTAACTGCTCAGGCGTCTCCTAGACAAATGAAATGCCCGAAGCATAGTGTTTTCCAAAAAAATGATGTTGATCAAAGTTCTCAGATGAAATAATGCGATAATCAGAATACCGCCATTTGATGTTGGTTATATATTTTGGCTGTTTTTGAACAGGACCAAACGATTTACCTTGATATCTTCGCATGTTGTGGGTTTCTATAGGCTAAGTAGTTACGTATTGTCATTGGTTTTATATTCCAAGCGCGTTTCTGATTATTGGTGTTACTGATAGTATGTTGTGTTCCTGTATTATTGTTTTTCCTTTTGGTATGTTTTTGCCGGATATTATGAAGGGGACATAGATTTCTCCTTTGTCCCAGTGTCCGTGGCCGCCGATGCCTTTTGACTGGCCGTGGTCTGCCATTATTATTATTACTGAGTCTTTTAGTTTTTTTTCTTTTTTAAGGTATTTTATGAAGCCGCCTACCAGAGTGTCTACGTTTTCTATTGCGCGGATGTAGTCTTTTGTGAAGCAGCCTCTCGCGTGGCCTGTCTGGTCTACTGAGATGAGCTGGGTTACGAGGAGTTCGGGGTCTTCTTTTTTTGTGATGTCTTTTGCAATGTTCATGATTGTTGTGTCTGCGGTTGAGTTTGGCATGAGTGAGCAGACTGAGTATGTGTCGTCAGGAAAGACGTCGAGCAGGTGGGCTATTGCTATGAGCCTGCCTTTTTTGCCTTGTTCTTTTAGCCTGTCGAAGATGGTTTTTACGGGCAGGCGGTGGGGTTTCAGGACGAGGTTTGATTTTATGCCTGTTTTTTCTTTCGGGAGGCCTGTGAACATGGATGAGAAGCATACGACGGTTCTTGCGGGGTAGATTGTTTTCATTTTTTTGTAGGTTGTGCCTTGTTTTGCAAGTTCGTCCATTACCGGTGTTTTTGCTTTTTTGAACTGGTCAAGGTTGCAGCCGTCTATTACGATTACATATGCGCGTTTTGCCGGGTTTTTTGTTTTTGTTAGTTTTACTGAGGGCTCTTTTGCGGAGTCTATTTTTTTGAAGAATTGCTTGTGGGCGAGGATGGTTATGAGGATTATTGCGATGAGTGAGATTGTGTAGGCTTGTGGTGTTATTTTTGTTTCGAGGAGTGAGAAGAACAGGATTATTGTGAAGATGCTTTTTGGGATCTGCTCGAGGAAGTTGCCGCTTGTTGAGTCACTGTTTTCGAGGACGAGGAGCGGGAATCTTAGTGGTGTTGTCCATGGCTCTTTCAGGATGAAGCGGTAGTAGACGGTGCCCCAGATGATTAGTGTGAAGAAGAGGTAGTAGGATATGAAGATTGCACAGGTTATGAGTGCGGCGGCGGATACTTTCAGGATGATTATTTCTGCGAATGCCATTGCCCAGAGGATGTATCTTAGATTCAGTGGGAAGTCATAGCGGGTGAACAGGTATATTATGGGGGCTGTTAGTGCGAGGGCATAGAGGAAACCAGGGGTTGTGAATGTGCGTGGGTTTGTGAGGAGGATGCTTATGAATATTGTTGTTATGGATGCTGTGAGGTAGAAGGATTTGCCTTCGTTTACGATGTTCCAGATTCTTGCGCCGTGGATTTCGTACCAAGGTGATTTAGTTGATTTATTTTTTTGCAGGGTTATACACCTTCTTTTTTAGTGTTTTTGACCAATCTTTAAGTGTCTTTATGTCGTATTTATAGGACATCAATGACGGGATTCCAAAGATAAGTGTTGTTGTGTTTTTTATGAAATGGTCGATTGTGGAGGTTACTATCGCTATGTTTTGGTTTATTCCAAAGCTTATGAATAGTAGCGCCATTGAGCCTTCGAATAGGCCGATACCGCCCGGGGTTGTCGGGAAGCTTTTTACAATGTTTCCTATCACAAGGCCCATGAATACTATAGGCAAAGATACTTCCTGATTTAGTCCTTTGAATATTAAGTATATTGTTATCCCATCCACGGACCATATTAGTGTGGAGTATATGAAAGAGAGTATCCTGCATTTTTTGCTTAGTATGAATGAGTTGATTATTTCTGCGAGTTTCGGTCTTTTTTTCTGCAGATATTGCGCAATTTTTTTCTGGATTGTTGCGGAGGTGAGGAGAATTATGAGTGATGTGATAAGCAGGAATGTTATTATGTAGTTTGAGAGGTTTTGTGCAGGGTTTTCGTTTAGTATGAATATGAGTGATATGATGCCGAATATGCAGAGGGTGAGCAGGTCGAATATTCGTGTATATATCACGCTTGTTATTGATGGTTTGAGCGGCAGCTTTGTTTCTGTGTGGAACATGTACATCCTGGCAATGTCTCCGAGTTTGAACGGGAGGAGTATGTTTAGTGTGTAGCCTGCGAAGTTGATTTTTAGTATCTGGTATTTTGTGATTTTTTGTATTTTCTGGTCGTTAAATATTGCTTTTAGCCTGTATGCGCGTGAGAGCCATGAAGTAGAGTGGATGATGTATGCAAGTATTATATACTTTGGATTTATGCTGAGCAGGGTGTTTAGGCTTTCTTCGAGGCCGAAGTAGTAGAAAAGGGATGCAACTATGAGTAATCCAAGTAGTAGTTTTGCGAATTGTTTGAGGTATGTTTTTTTGTTTTTTGTGATTGCAGCCACCGTTTTGTCTGTTTTTTTAGTGTCTTAGTTTTTTTGCAAGGAGGAATTTGAGGTTTTTTATGCCGTCCTGATAGCTATCTAGTTTTACTTCGCCTATGCGCGTCCTGTATTTTATGGGCACTTCGAGGCATCTGAATTTTTTGTATGCCTCGATTTTTATTTCCTCGCTGAAGGCCATGCCGTCTGATGTTAGTATCAGTTTGTTCAGGATTTTTTTTCTGAAGACCCACATGCCACTTTGCGAGTCTTTGATGTTTATGCAAAAGAGGAGTTGTGTCGCAATGGTCAGGATGCGGTTTCCTATCATGTGGAGTGTGCGGACGGATTTTTTGTCGCGGTGTTTGAACCTGTTTGTTGTGATGAAGTCAAGGTTGTCTTTTTCCAGGGTTTTGAGGAGTTTTGGGATGGCTGTCATCGGGTATGTGTAGTCGCCGTCGGCGGTGATTATTATGTCTCCTTTTGCTTTTTTGAAGCCGGTCTTGTATGCCCTGCCGTAGCCTTTTCTT